>DASVYI010000210.1:0-6952 GCA_036392275.1 Nitrosospira sp.
AGACTTTTCAGGAGGGTTTCTTTTTAACCCATGAATATCCCAGAATCCATGCAAAATAAGAAATTCCACGCGGTTGCCAATGATCTCGCGCCCGATGGGTGGCGTCATCGGCAAGAAGGCTTCACCTTGCTCGAAGTGATGGTGGTAGTCGTTATCCTGGGTATTCTCGCGGTGATGGTGGTGCCGAAAATCATCAGCCGTCCCGATGAAGCGCGGATCATTGCCGCAAAACAGGATGTCGCGAGCCTGATGCAGATGCTCAAGCTTTACCGCCTCGACAATCTGCGTTACCCCAAGACCGAGCAGGGGCTGCAGGCGCTGGTGACGAAGCCGGTCGATCCCCCCGTTCCGCCCAACTGGAAGGCGGGGGGATACATCGAGCGTCTGCCAAAAGACCCCTGGGGCAATCCCTATCAATATCTGAATCCCGGTGTTCACGGAGAGATCGACGTATTCAGTTTTGGAGCCGATGGTGTTGCGGGTGGGGAGGGAAACGACGCCGATATCGGTTCCTGGAACCTCTGAATATTGATCGAAGGATCGGTTGTGATTGCGAGTGTGGCGGCCAAACAGACACCGGGGGAATCGGGGGAATTGGTGCAATCGGGAGAGTCAGGTTTCACTCTCGTTGAAATGCTTGTTGTGCTGGTCGTCATGGGACTTTTTGCGGGCCTGATCAGCAGTATCATCCGTCCGGATGAGCGCGCGCTGCTGCGTGTCGAAGCCGAGCGGCTGGCGCAACTTCTGGATCTCGCGGGAACCGAGGCGCGCGTGTCTGGAAAATCTGTCGCGTGGACAGCCGACGGCTCGGGTTATCGGTTCTGGCGGTACCGGGAGGGTGCGGGCTGGTCCGAAATCGGCGACAACCCATTATTTCGCAGGCGGGAGCTGCCGCAGAGCATGACGATAACGGGTGTTCTGGTCGAGGCCATGAACCTATATGATCCAGTGCGCCTGGAGTTTGCCGCTCACGGAATCATGCAGGCCTACGACATAAGCATGGTATTTGGCACGGAGCGCTACACGGTTTCCGGGTCTCCTGCCGGAGAGGTGGAAGCGCTGCCCGGGGAGAAGATGTATGCCGGGATCGGGGTCCCGCCCCCGTAGGGGGTTCGGCTTCACGCTCATAGAGGTTCTCGTCGCGCTGGCGATTATCGCGATTGCGCTCATGGCCGCATTGCGCGCGGCGGGCATGGGTATGGACAACGTGAGCGCGCTGCGCCTTCGTCTCTTTGCCGGCTGGGTCGCGGAAAACGTGCTGGCAGAGCAGCGCGCCCGCGAAGAATGGTTGCCGCCGGGAACTTACGACGGTTCAGCGCGGCAGGGCGGCATAAGCTTTACCTGGCGCGAAAAGGTGAGTGAAACACCAAATATTGCATTCCGCCGTGTCGATATTCATGTATATGCATCCGGGGAGACGCATGCTGTCGCGCGTCTTACAGGATTTTTGACGCAACCGCCTGGAATGGTCAGATGAGGCATATTCCCGGGGTTCGATCCCGGGGGTTCACGTTGATCGAACTGCTGGTTGCACTGATCGTACTTTCTTTGCTGGCGCTGATGTCTTACCGTGGACTCGATGCGGTGCTGGATTCGCGTGAGTATGTCAAGCGGGAAACCGAGAAATGGCGGAGGGTGACACTGTTTCTTGCGCGGTTTGAACGCGACGTGCGGCTGGCCGCACCCCGTCCGGTACGCTCGGGAGCAGAAATTATTCCCGCATGGCACGCAAAACCCGGTGCGTCACAGGAACTGGCCTCGCCCTATCTGGAATTCAGCCGGTTCGGCTCGACCGGGAGGGAACCGGCGCGGAGAGTGGCTTACCGGCTCAACGATAAGCAGGAGATCGAGTTGTGGCTATGGCCCAGCCTCGATCCGGCGCCACATGCAACGCCAAGGCGTTATCCGTTGCTGAAGGGCATCAAAACGCTCGAGTTGCACTATCTCGGCTCGGGGCGAGGTTGGAGGGATGGCTGGCCGGATGTGGCCGGCTCGCCGGTTTTTGCGGGTTCTTCCATTCCCCATGCGGTGCGTTTGCGCATGGTGCTGGTCTCGGGAGAGGAAATTGTACGGATCTTCCGGTAAAAATGTGAACCGCGGACAACGCGGCGCGGCGGTCATCCTCGCCATGGGCGTGGTTGCGCTGGCCGCCGTGGCCGCGACGGCAATCATGGTTTCGCAGAGCGTCTGGTCGAGGCAGAATCAGCTGTCCAACGAATATGTTCAGGCCCAGGTGATGGTTCAGGCAGGGGCAGACTGGGTGCGGGCGGTGCTGAGCGATGACCGGCGCATGGGCAATATCGACCATCTGGGTGAACCGTGGGCGCAGCAAATGCCGGTAATGCCGATCGAGAATGGGCAGCTTGCCGGGCAGATTCATGATCAGCAAGGTCTGTTCAATCTCAACAATCTGGTACAGGACGGGAAAATCAGCCCGCCCCAGCTCGCTTCCTTCAAGCGTTTGCTGGCGTTGCTCAGCCTTCCGCCCGCGCTTGCCGATGGTCTCGCCGACTGGATCGATGCCGACAACGCGCCGCAGCCCGAAAATGGCGCTGAAGATGAATACTATCTTTCGTTGAATCCGCCCTATGTTGCCGCAAACCGCCCTTTGACCGATGTGGCCGAGCTTGCGCAGGTACGCGGTTTTGATAGCGTTGCGCTCGCGCGCCTGAGCCCGTTCGTGACAGCGCTGCCGGGCTCGACCGTCGTGAACGTGAATACGGCGCCGCCGGAGGTGCTCGCGGCGGTGATAGAGGGTTTGGGGATTGGCAATGCCCGCGTGGTGGCCGCACAGCGCGAGCGCGCCTATTTTCGCGACCCAGCCGATTTTCGCAACCGGCTTCCTCAGGGTGTCGCAGTAGAGGGCGACGACATCAGCGTGAGCAGTGATTACTTCATGGCGGCGTTGCGGGTTAATATTGGCGAAGCGCAGGCGCAAGGCACCGTTTTGCTCGCGCGCACGGATGTCGGCTGGCCCTCCGTTATCTGGCGCAAATTTCCATGAGTCTGCTCAGAATCCTCGGTCTTTTTCCGGGTGAACCGATGCGATGCCGGTGGGTACTGGATCGCGAAGGCGGTGAACCTGTTACGGGGGAGGGGGCTGTCACCGATCTGCCGCAGCATGCAAATCATGTTGATCTGATCCTGCCTGCCGCTCAGGTTCTATTTACCCGGTTACGCTTGCCCGGCGGCTCCGCACTCCGCCACCGGAATGGACCGATGCTTGCCTTCGCGGTCGAAGAGGAGACGCTGCGGGAACCGGATGCCAATCAGGTCACCTGGATAGGTTCACACGGAGAGGACGATGCGGTTGCGGTCGTGGACAAGAATACGCTGCAGCGGTGGCTCGACGCGCTTGCGGCTGCCGGTATCCGTGTGGATGGGGTTTATTGTGAAACACTGTTATTGCCGTGGACCGCGGGTGAGTGGAGTCTTGCCTGGGATGGCCGGGAAGGATTCGTGCGTACAGGCGAATTTCAGGGCTTGGCCACGGATCGTGGCGGCAAGGACTCGCCCCCGCTGTCGCTGCGCCTTATGCTGGAGGAAGCCGAAGCGCGCGAAGCACGACCCGCAGCCATTTCACTCTACACACTGATGCCAGTGAACCCGCCGGGAGAAATATTGCCGATGCCGGATATCGAAGTGTGGCAACGTGAACTCGGTATGCCGATCCGTTTCAGCGGCGCCTGGGATTGGCATACGGCACCGGCCGGTTCCGGCGTCAATCTCCTGCGGGGGCACAAGCGCCGCCAGAATTTTTCGGGACTGTTGATGCGTCTGCGACCGGCGGCATTGATAACGGCGGCCGTGCTGGCGGTCCATGCAATGGCGCTTACGGTGGACTGGGTTTTGCTTGCGGGTGAGCAGCGGGCGCTGCGCCAGCAAATGGAATCGCGGTTCCGCACGATTTTTCCTGCCGCGGTTGCGGTGGTGGATCCGGCGCTGCAGATGCGCCGCAAACTCGTCGAAGCTCGCCATGCAGCGGGCCTGCCCGATAACAGCGATTTCCTGCCTTTGATCGAATTAGCGGCCCCGGGATTAAAGGAGCTGGCACCAGGCAGCCTGCGCACCATATCTTATGATAACGGAAACCTGACGCTGGAGCTGGCGATCGATGAGGCAACCGCGCGGCGCGTTGTCGCGCGTTTGCTGGAATCCGGCCTGAGTGCCGATATGCCGCCCGCTTCGGCAGGCGCCGAAGGCGGGGTAGCAGTTATTCGTGTGCGGGCATCATGAGGGCGAGACTGCGGGAAGCGTGGGAATCACGGGCTCCGCGCGAGCGTCGGGCCATTTTCGCATTGGCGATAATTTTGAGCGTGACGCTGTACGGCTGGCTTGTCATGTCGGCTGACCGGGCGCGCACGCAACTACGCTCGAGCATTCCGGTGCTTCGAGGCCAGGCTGCCGTGCTCGAACAGCATGCATCCGAGCTTGAGCGTCTGCGTGCCGCGCCACGCCCATCCATAAACCCCGTTGATTTACACGTTCTGATGCAAACGCAGGCCGATGCGCTGGGTATATCCCGTGCACAGGCCAGTATCATCATGCAGACCCCCGATCAGGTGCAGGTAATGCTGAGCGCGTTGCCGTTCGAGGACTGGCTCAACCTGGTCGGCGCAATGCAGTCGCAGCATGTCCGCCTCGATAGCAGCCGTATTGCGGCGCTTTCCGCGCCGGGAATGGTGAGCGTGACGGCAACGTTCGTCCGCATCGCTACACAATGATCGCGCAATAATAGTCGCGACACCGGTCGAATGAATTTACAAGTTCGTCTCTTTTTAACGACAAATAAATATAGTCATATTCAATAGGTTATTTTGATTCATCCATTTATCGTTGCCATAAGGCAACAAACTCGCGCTTTCCCGCGTTCCGCAGATCTGTGTAAATAGGACTTTTCATATTCATGGCATAAAAAATGCTTGATAGAGTGCCGGGAACGGGGCAATAAACTCAAACCTACCCAATCATCTTCACCGTCGTACTCAATAAGGCCGCAAAGGGGGGCGATAACAAGAAAAAGATAAAACTCGAAGGCTACGCAAGCTATACAGCCTCGCCCCGTAATACGCGCTTCGAAAACCCGTTCCGGAAATTCCCGGCAGCAGAGCGCGATAACGCGCACATGTGCACGGCTGATTGCGCCCGGGGAAATCGCGTCGGCCAGGTTGAGATACATCAGGTTTCGTTTGTATCTGTCAACCGGCAGCCGGTAGCGGACTTCCACGGATACCTTGTAATTTTTTACAGCCTCGGTTGGGTCCGGCGGGATGCGTTATAAGTTGTTCTTGCATTATAAGTTGTTCTCATACCACACGTTGGCAAACCATGTCGCATGTGGATACTTTTTTAAGTTAAAAAGGAATTGAAAGTGAATATAAAGAGGGAGAAGACAACCGGCGACCTCAAGGCGCCGTTGTGGAGTATCAAATCCTTCAACACATCGAACGTTGAAGGAATTGATAGAGTTGTCCGCGTCCGCCGCGGTCTGGCTGCGGCCATGCTGGTGGGTTTCATGATCGTCTCGGCCGGCTCGAGCGCGGCGCCGCCGGCGGGTCCAGGGCAGGGTGTGGGGCAGGGGGCAGGCCAGGGCATGGGGCATAAACCCGGCGGTTCCGAAACCTGGGCAAAAGGGCGAATCATCGTGATGCCGCGCGCCGGGCTGCCCGCGCATGAGTTTTCCAAACTGCTCGGCGAACACGGCGGCAAGGGCAAGAAGATAGGCCAGAGCCACCTGTATGTCGTCGAGTTGCCAGCGAATGCATCGGAGCAGGCAGTTACCGCCAGATTGGCGCGTCACCCGCATCTTGAGTTTGTGGAACTTGACCGTCGCGTATCGCCCGACTTCATCCCGAACGATCCCTACTACGGCAGCGCCTGGCATCTGCCCAAGATCGGCGCAGCGTCGGCTTGGGATAACTCTCAAGGAGCGGGCATTACCGTTGCCATTCTGGATACCGGTGTCGATGGCACCCATCCCGATCTTGCGGCACGGATGGTGCCGGGCTGGAATTTCTACGACAACAACGCCAATACCTCGGATGTCTACGGCCACGGCACCAAGGTAGCCGGGACGGCTGCGGCCATAAGCAACAACGGCGCCGGGGTTGCCTCGGTGTCGGGCCAGTCGAAGATCATGCCGGTGCGCGTTTCCGACACCACGGGTTATGCCTTCTTCAGCACGATAGCCAACGGCCTGACTTACGCTGCCGACAATGGCGCGCGCGTGGCCAACGTCAGTTTCTCGGGTGTGTCGGGCAGCCCGAGCATTCAGTATGCCGCGCAATACATGAAAAACAAGGGTGGCCTCGTGGTGGTTGGAGCCGGCAATAGCGGCATCGACGAAGGATTCACCCCGACCACGACGCTGATCCCGGTATCGGCCACCGACAGCAACGACGTGAAAGCCAGTTGGTCGAGCTATGGCAATTACGTTGCCATGTCGGCGCCTGGGGTGGGGATCTACACCACAATCGTGGGAGGCGGTTATGGAGCGCCATCCGGTACCTCGTTTTCCAGTCCGGTCACTGCCGGGGTGGTTGCGCTCATGATGGCGGCGAATACGGCTCTGCCCAATACCCAGGTGGAAAGTCTGCTGTATTCCACCGCGGTGGATCTGGGAGCGGCCGGGCGCGATCCCTACTATGGCTATGGCCGGGTGAATGCGGCGGGGGCGGTACAGGCCGTCGTTGCCGCCAAGGCTGCCGTGGACACCCAGCCTCCTACAGCTTCCATTACCAATCCCGTTAGCGGCGCGACGGTCAGCGGCCTGGTTGGGGTGGATGTCACCGCGAGCGACAATGTCGGCGTGAGCCGCGTGGAGTTGCGGGTCAACAGCGCCACGGTGGCCATTGACACTGCCGCGCCCTTCTCATTCACCTGGGATTCCACCGGCGTGCCCAACGGCATGGCCAGCCTCGTCGCCTATGCATTCGATGCCGCAGGTAACTCC
>DASVYI010000211.1:0-1960 GCA_036392275.1 Nitrosospira sp.
CCCGTCAGCACCTATGATCTGTTCGTGGTCTGGCATCATGTTGCGATGACGACGTTTACGCCTCCAACCCAGAGTGACCGGAACGCTGCCCACCGCGGCCCCGTGTTCCTGCCCTGGCACCGCTTTATGCTGCTCCAGCTGGAAATGAATCTCCAGCGCGTGCTTGGTAACGATCTGACCTTTGGATTGCCGTACTGGGATTGGGCGCAAGACGGTGAATTATCGCCCACTCGTCAGAGGAGTGCCCCCATCTGGGGCAAAGACTACATGGGAGGCAACGGATCTCCCGTGACAACGGGCCCGTTCGCGTTCGATCCCGCCAACCCGGATTCCTGGCGTGTTCGCGTTACCGCCAATGCCAATGGGCAACTGATTCAGGTGAACCGCGGGTTGCGCCGCCAACTGGGCGCAGCGGTGCAAGGCTTGTCCGAAACGAACAAGCTGCCGAGAAAAGCGCACACGGCTACGACGCTCACCCAATCCATCTATGACGCTACTCCATGGAGCACCAATTCAGCCGGTTTTCGCAACCTCGTCGAGGGTTGGCGGGATTATCCGCAGATCCCGTCTCCAAGCCTGCACAATCGCGTGCATGTATTCATTGGAGGAGATATGTCCCCATCCACGTCGCCCAATGATCCCGTGTTTTTTCTTAACCACTGCAATGTGGATCGAATCTGGGAAAGCTGGATGCGCCCGTCTCCGGCGGGTCATGGCCGGGTTTATGTTCCGGCACAATCCGAACCATCCAGTCTGAAGGGCCACCGCCTCAACGACACCCTGAATTCCCTTCTGTCGGGAAGCACCACTCCGGCGGAGATGCTCGATATCAGCGAGTTCTATACTTATGATTCGCTTAGCGTGTGAGTGTGTAAGCCAGGAAGTCTAGATCTCGAGCAAGCCACCCCGAACGGATCCCACGGTTGCCCGGTTGACCAGGTGGCTGGCAACGGATTGGCGGGTGGTCTTGCCTGCGTATCCCATCCGGAAAAGGCGTATGCTCTCACGCCCTTCTCAAATCATTTTCCCGAAGACCTCAAAATCCCAAGATCCCTAAAAGGACATTATCGGTATTTCCTGCTTTAATTACATCTACATTACAGCAACTGAAACCCAACCAGCCGGGCGTATAATCTCGGCCAAATTGACCGATGCAGCGCTGCTGCTCGCCTTTTTGCCGATGCCTTACGAGAATTTTCTGATGTGCTTACATTCCTGAATAGCTTGCTGAATTGGAGAAAATGCTTAGGTGTGGTTTTGATCGCATGGGCGGCGATATCACAGGCGCAAACGGTATCACCCGCAGGCGGTCAATTGACTATTACCGAAGAGCAGGCTATTGCACTGTTCTATCAACGCAATCTCGGCTTGATCGCGGCACGCCTCAATATCAACACTGCCGAGGCTGAACAGATTATTGCCGCCGCAATTCCCAACCCGGTGTTCAGCTTTACCGTTTCAGAACTGGCTCCGAAGGCATTTGCGCCGGAAAGCCGCGGCCTGGCGGTACCAGCACTGATGCCAAGGATTGACCAACTCATTGTGACTGCCGGAAAACGGCGGTTGCAGATAGAAAGTAGCGAACTCGCCACCGAGGCTGTCAACTTCGACGTGCAGGACGTTGTGCGCGTACTCACCAACGAAGTGCGACGCAGTTTTTACACCCTCCTGCTGGCGCAAAAAACAATCAAGGTCGTCAATGACAACCTCGAACACTATCGCGAAATCCTGAGGGTCAACGAAATCAGACTCAGAGTGGGCGATGTTGCCGCGATGGATTTTATCCGTATCGAGGTGGAAAGCCTGAAGGTCCAGAGCGATCTGGACCAGGCGCAGGCAGCACTGAATCAGGCGCGCGCCGATCTCCTCCTTCTGCTGGGCTGGCCGGAAAACAGCATGGAGATCAGCGTGGTTGAAGCATGGCCCGAAGCGGCTCCCGAGATTGCGATGATCCGGCAGG
>DASVYI010000212.1:0-8625 GCA_036392275.1 Nitrosospira sp.
GATAAACCGTGTGCCGATTCTGGTCTGGGGCACGCTTACCGCGTCCGTGGCCAATCTTCTGGTGATACCCGCGGTCAGCCTGGCTTTTTTTCTACTGTGGCTCGACCGGCAGATCGGCACCCATTTTTTTGATGTAGCCAATGGCGGCAAGCCGCTGCTATGGCAGCACCTGTTCTGGATCTTCGGCCATCCGTGGGTTTATGCGATCGTGCTTCCGGCAATGGGCATCGTATCGGATGCATTGCCAACGTTCTGCCGCCGCCCTCTGGTCGGTTATACCGCCATGGCGCTCGCCACCATGGCTGTCATGCTGATCGGTTTCGAGGTCTGGATCCATCACATGTTTGCCACGGGTTTGCCGCCGGTCGCCTTGTCGATCTTCGGCGCGGCCAGCATGGCGATATCGATCCCGAGTTCGGTCGCCGTGTTTGCCTGGATTGCAACCATATGGCTGGGAAAGCCCGTTTTCAAAACGCCTTTTTTGTTTTTCGCCGGGTTTATCATACTGTTCGTTATCGGCGGCCTGTCCGGCGTGATGACCGCGGCGGTGCCGCTCGATTGGCAGCTCAACGAAACCTACTTCATCGTCGCCCACCTGCATTATGTCCTGCTCGGCATCAACGTGTTTCCGGTCGTGGGAGGCATCTATTACTGGTTTCCCAAATTCACGGGCCGGATGCTGGACGAAAAAATCGGAAAATGGAGCTTCTGGGTCATGTTCATCGGCTTCAACGTCGGGTTTTTCCCCATGCATTGGGCCGGCCTGCTCGGCATGCCCCGGCGCATCTACACCTATTCGTCCCGGATGGGGTGGGATGGCGTCAACATGCTCACTTCCATCGGGTCTTTCGTGTTTGCAATCGGCGTACTCATCTTTTTGGCCAACGTCGCGATCAGCCTCAGGCGCGGAGCCCCGGCCGGCCCCAACCCGTGGGATGCACCAACGCTGGAGTGGGCGGTATCGTCGCCGCCTCCGGTCTACAACTTTGCCGTGATTCCCACCGTGGCAAGCCGTCATCCGTTATGGGAGGATCGGCTGGATGAAGGCAGAGAGCGTTCCAATTTCGCGGAGGGTCTTTTGCTTGCGGACGGACGGGAAGCGATCGGCACCTCTCCGATCGATGCCAAACCATTGGCCATCCTCAAAATGCCGGACGATACCTACACGCCCTTTTTCCTCGGCCTGTTCATTTCGCTGCTGTTTGCCGGTCTGCTTCTGCATTGGTGGCTGTTCACCGCCGCAACGGCCATGGCGGGAAGCCTGGCGCTGGTGGTCTGGTTATGGCCCAGAAAAACACTCGGTCAACGGGCGACACGGGGAGATACCCATGGCTGAACCCATCCAGGTCCAGGTTGAACGGTTGCCGGTCGGAAGCGCTGGGAAGCTTTCGGGCGGCTGGTGGGGCGTGCAGACATTGATCGTGACCGAGGCCTGCCTGTTCGGATATCTGCTGTTCTGCTATTTCTATCTGTCCGCCCAGACCGAGCAGGCATGGCCGCCGGAAGGCCTGCCCAACCTGCTCGTTCCGGGCATCAATACGCTTGTCCTTCTCTCCAGCAGCGGCTGTGTCTGGGCTGGCGAGCGCGGTATTCATCACAACCGGCGGGGCTGGGGTATCGCGGGACTGCTGGCCGCGATCGTGCTGGGCGCCTGTTTCGTCGGAGTCCAGCTCGTCGAATGGAGCAGCAGACCCTACGGCATGACAACGCACTTGTATGGATCGCTCTACTTCACGATCACCGGATTTCATATGGCCCATGTCATCATCGGACTGGCCGTGCTGTCACTCCTGCTGGTATGGGTGGCACTGGGTTATTTTGACAGCAGACGTAACGCAGCCATGACGATTGGCGGGGCTTACTGGCACTTCGTCGACGTGGTCTGGCTGTTCGTTTTTTCCACGATATACCTGTTTCCTTATGTTTAGGAAGCTGCTTTCCCTATTCGAAAGACACGCTGAAGACACTCTGTCAAATGGGTCCTGCCACTACTAAACCACACACGCCGGTAAATTATCACGCTCCCGGCCGCCATCCGGCGGCGAGAACCCTGATTGGGCTATTCGGCGCACCCGCAGCCTGGGTCATTCAGGTATCACTGAGTGAACCGCTCGCGGCATACGCCTGTTATCCGCATCAGGCGCCGCTTTCGGCCCCGCTCTGGGTCGAGCTGTCCCTGATACTTGCAATAATCGGCCTGGTTTGTCTGGCGGCAGGCTTACTCTCAGGGTTTGTAGCCTGGACTTCATGGCGGCAAGTGAGCAACGGGCTCAGCGCGGCCCGGAACACCATGACCCATCAGGCGGCAAACAATGTCCGGGGCGCGGGCGTGGATGAAGGGCAGACCCGGTTTTTGGCAATGCTGGGAATGATGTCGAGTTCCTTATTCATCGTCGCAATCCTGTTTACCTGCTGCGCGGTTCTTCTGGTGTCACCCTGCAGCACTTGGTTTTGAATCATGATCTGGGTCTTCCCAGCCCGGATCATGGCCGCCAATAAGCTGCCATGCGGGGACGAGGTCCTTTGAGTCCCTGGCCGCATCCAATCGAGGAGGCTCCTTATGAGTTCGATCAGCCGGATGGGGCGCAAAGCCGCCAATTGCTCGTGGATCATTCTTTCCGTGATTGCTGCAGCCGCCACAGCAACCGCCCGGGCCGCGGATTCCGGCCTGGTGGCCCGCGGTGCGTATCTTGCCAGGGTGGCGGATTGCACGGGTTGCCATACCGCCGGGCCGGGCCACCCGCCTTTCGCCGGGGGATTGCCGCTCAGCTCGCCATTCGGATCCATTTACTCGACCAATATCACACCCGACCCGGTATCCGGCATCGGCAATTATACGTATGAAGATTTCGACCGCGCGGTTCGTGGCGGCGTCGCCAAAGATGGCAGACATCTCTATCCGGCAATGCCCTATCCCTCTTTCACGGCAATCTCGGACAGCGATATTCGTGCGTTATATGCTTTTTTCATGGAGGGCGTGAAAGCGGTCGACAGGAAGCCGCCTCGGACTGCGCTGCCCTTTCCCTTCAATCAGCGCTGGATTTTTCGATTCTGGAACGCCGCTTTCGTCAAGCATGAGCGCTACAAGGCCCGCGCCGACCGTGATGCGCAGTGGAATCGCGGCGCCTACCTGGTGCAGGCACTCGGTCATTGCGGCGCCTGTCATACCCCCCGGGGTCTTGCCTATCAGGAAAAGGGCTACTCGGAATCGTCGCCGGACTACTTGACCGGCGCGGTGGTGGATAACTGGTTCGCCGCGAATCTGACGGGAAATCGCGCGTCCGGCCTGGGCAGATGGACAGAAGCAGGAATTTCCGAGTTTCTGCGCACCGGCCACAATGGGCATACCGTTGCATTCGGTGGCATGGTGCTGGTCATCGAAAACGGTACGCAGCATCTACAAAAAGAAGACTTGGATGCCATGGCGCACTATCTCAAATCACTTCCGGCCAGCGGAGAAAAATCGTCCTATAAACCTCGTGTCATGCCTGAAATCCTGTTGATCGGGACCAATCAGTTCGAACGTCCGGGCGCTGGCCTGTATTCCGGATTCTGCGCCAAATGCCATGAGGACGACGGCATAGGCAAACCCCCCAAAATTCCGCGGCTTGCCGGCAATTCGATGGTTCTCGCCGAGGATGCCACCTCCTTGATTCGCCAGGTGCTGGAAGGAGGAAAAGGTCCGGCAACGAAAGACGGACCGGTACCCAAGGAAATGCCGGGTTTCGCGAAAAAGTTTTCCGACCGCGAAATCGCGGATGTCCTGACTTTTATTCGCACCAACTGGGGCAACGCGGCGCTTCCGGTAACGACGCGCGATGTGTCCCTGTTACGGGCGGCGTTGAAAAAATGAACGGCAGTAGCGGGATAATCCATTGATATTTTGTCATCCCATCAGTTCCTGTTCCAGGCGGTTGCGCGGCATCAATTCCCTGCGCACGACGATCAGTATGCCGATCGCGCTCATCATCGCGCCATGAATCCAGAGAATGATTCCTCCGATTTGTTGATCTGCCATGGCGCTGACGCCGCCGATAGCGCGGCCACAAATGGTATATATCGGATAAATCTCCCGGGTAGCGAAAAAAATCAACGCTCCCAGAACGATTTGAGGCGGAACCACGGCGAGCATCATGGCGATGCGTGAACCGGATGACAGGTGGATCGAAAATATGGGACCACGTTGCAGAACGACCCACCAGAAAATCAATCCATTTATCAACATGCTCCAGTTCATCAAGCGATACACGCGCCAGTCGATCATCGCCGTGAAATGCACGGAGGGCAACAGCCAGAAACCGATGAGCCCGCTGAACAGCGCGACGGCAACAATGGGATTACACAGGATATGGCCTAGATGGTGAGTTGCCTTCCACGCGGCCAACTGGCGGCAGAATTGCCTTCCCGTCGGGGGCATGCCCGCCAGGAGCGTGGACACGGGACCGCTCAATACGATGAGAATGGGTCCGAGGTGATGCAATACGAGATGCTGAAGCTGATGAATGAAAAATTGGTGCTCGGCATAATAGTCGAGCTGTGTATGGGAAACCAGATAGACGGAGATGAGCCCCGTCCAGAAATAGAGTTTCTGGCGAAATGAGAGATCACTTCCGGCGCTGCCTCTCAAGTAAAAGATTGCCGCGGCGCCGGCCGTTGTGACGACTACGATCGACTCTTCCCACGGTGTAAGCCAGTACATCCAATCCATGATCGGCAGCCTCCGGAAAGCGGCCTCCCTGAATGTAGCACCCCTTCACAAACCCTGGCCATGAATCCGCGACCTTCAGGCAAACTCTGCGCCGGGCGGGTCTGTTTATCCGCTGGTTTCTGCCAGCCGCCTCAGATCTTCCGCCAAGTGTTCTTCGGAATCCGAAGACGTTGCCAGCAGGCGCGCTTGACCCCGTGAATCAAAAATGTACACCGCATCGCCATGCTCGATATTTCCCGCTTCACCAATTTTCGAGCGAGGCCGGTAGGCTGCCCGGTATTGCTTGGCAAGACGTTCGATATCGGCTGTTCCCCCCGTCAGTCCGACCGCATGCTCGGAATCGAATTGCGTGACATAACGATGCAACACTGGCGGCGTATCGCGTGCCGGGTCAAGCGTGACGAACAGGATGCGCACACGGTTAGCGTCATTTCCGAGCAGCCGCGCGACGCGCGCGAGACGCGCCATCGAAACAGGGCATTCGGCATTGCAGCGTGTGAATCCGAAATACATCAGTAACAGGTAGCCCTCATATGTCCGCGCCGTTACCTCGCCGCCACGATCCGAAATCAGGGAAAAACTCAGGTCTGGCAAATGTCCCGCAACGTCTTCCACGTGCCAGGATTTTTCGGACATGCAACCGCTTATCGCGAGCGCCATCGTCACGCCTGCAATAAAGCACTTTAGCGGGAAACCCGGCCGGGAAGACTGCGTTTCCGCTGCGAATTTGCATGACTCCGTTTTCTTGTTCATCGCCGTTCAAATCACCCGTTGGCTTCGACATGCTTTCAATATAGCAGTCAACACGGCCGTTATGGGTGTACTAGGGAAACGCCCGGGCGTCCTCGGGAAATTTCTTGCGCTAACCCCGGAAACCTTTTATATTGCGAATATGGAGAACACCGCTTACCATCGTCCACCCTGCTTCCCGTATCGCCTGCCGCTTCTGGCAAGGCCGCTGCTGCGCCCCGCGCGCTGACCATTTATCCCCCTCTTCGAGTTTTGCATTGACAGAATCTGTTTCTGGATTCTGTACCACAGTTCGAGTATCCTTTCTCAATCGGAGAAAAACGTTGAAAGATCATTTAATTATTTTTGACACGACGCTGCGTGACGGCGAACAGAGCCCCGGCGCCTCGATGACCAGGGAAGAAAAGATTCGTATTGCACGGCAATTGGAGCGCATGCGCGTGGATGTGATTGAAGCCGGTTTTCCGGCCGCCTCCAACGGCGATTTCGAGGCCGTGAAAGCGGTCGCCGGTTCGATCAGGGAAAGCACCGTGTGCGGCCTCGCCCGCGCGATCGAGGCCGATATCCGGCGTGCCGGCGAGGCTTTGCAAGGCGCCAGCCTGGCGCGCATCCATACGTTTATCGCGACTTCGCCCATTCATATGGAAAAAAAGCTGCGCATGTCGCCCGATCAGGTGGTGGAGCAAGCGGTCAAGGCGGTGAAATGGGCACGCCAATACACGGATGACGTTGAATTCTCTCCCGAGGATGCGGGCCGCTCGGACATCACTTTCCTTTGCCGGGTGCTCGAGGCCGTTATCGACGCCGGAGCCAAAACCGTGAATATTCCGGACACCGTTGGCTATACCATGCCTGAGCAATTCGGCAAGCTCATCCATACGTTGCGCGAGCGCGTACCCAACTCCGATAAGGTGGTCTTCTCCGTGCACTGCCACAATGACCTCGGGCTGGCGGTGGCGAATTCACTGTCGGCGGTAGCGAATGGAGCACGCCAGGTGGAATGCACCATAAACGGGCTGGGCGAACGCGCGGGCAATGCCGCCCTCGAGGAGATCGTGATGGCGGTGCGCACCCGCCAGGACTTTTTTCAGTGCGATACGCGCATCGACGCCGTGCACATCGTGCCGGCAAGCAAGCTGGTATCAGGGATTACCGGCTTTCCGGTACAACCGAACAAGGCCATTGTCGGAGCGAATGCATTCGCCCATGAATCCGGCATCCATCAGGACGGCGTGCTCAAGCACCGTGAAACCTATGAGATCATGCGTGCCGAGGATGTCGGCTGGGGCGCGAATAAATTGCTACTCGGCAAACACTCCGGGCGCAATGCCTTCCGTACCCGTCTGGCTGAACTCGGCATCGAGCTGGAATCGGAAGAAGCGCTCAATACCACTTTCATGCGCTTCAAGGAACTGGCCGACAAGAAACACGATGTTTTCGATGAGGACTTGCATGCTCTGGCGTCCGACGAAGCCATGATCCTGCAGGAACACTACCGGCTTCTCTCACTTACGGCGCATAGCGAAACCGGTGAAACACCCTACGCCCATGTCGTCGTCTCCGAAGACGGCAAGGAGTCGCGTGCGGAATCGGAAGGAAGCGGTCCGGTGGACGCGACCTTCCGCGCCATTGAAAAAATTCTGGCCAGTGGCGCCGAGTTGCAGTTGTTTTCGGTCAACGCCATCACCAGCGGTACCGATTCGCAGGGAGAAGTCACCGTACGGCTGCAAAAGTCGGGCCGCATCGTCAACGGTCATGGAGCGGATACCGATATCGTGGTGGCGTCCGCCAAAGCGTACCTCAGCGCCATCAATAAACTGCACAGCAAGCTGGAACGAGCGCATCCCCAGGTTTAGCGGACGTTTCCGGCATCGGCACGACTCATGCAATCTGCGCGATTTCTGGATTTTACGCATTACGTTCTGATCCGTTTCTATCAACATAACTGTACCCAGGTCGCTGCCAGTCTGACCTTCACCACCCTGCTGTCGCTGGTGCCGTTTATCGCGATTGCCTTGTCCATCGTCGCGGCGTTTCCTGCGTTCGCCGAATACTCGACCCAGATCAAGGTTTTTCTTCTCACCACCATGGTGCCCGATGCGGCGAACAAGATCATCGCCGTCTATATGCAGCAATTCGCCGACAATGCAGTGAGACTCACCGCCATTGGCACGTTTTTTCTGGGCGTGACGGCGATAGCGCTGATGCTGACGATCGACAAGGCGCTGAATGCCATCTGGTGTGTGCCGCGGTTGCGTCCGCTGGTGCATCGCGTGCTGATCTACTGGGCCGTGCTGACCGTCGGGCCTCTGCTGATCGGCGGAAGCCTGTCTCTGACGTCGTGGTTGATCGGGATCTCGATGGGATTCACCGGGGATATTCCCATGGTCAATGTCGTGCTCCTCCAGTTGGCGCCACTCGTGCTGACAAGCGTTGCATTTTCGATTCCCTTTCTCATCGTACCGAACCGCCAGGTCCTGTTGCCTCATGCGATCGCGGGCGGCGTCGCCGCGGCGGTGGGTTTCGAGATCATGAAACGTGTATTTGCGCTGTATATTTCTCATTTTCCGACCTACCAGGCGGTGTATGGCGCATTTGCCACCGTCCCGATATTTCTGCTCTGGGTATATCTTTCATGGCTGATGGTGTTGCTGGGCGCGGTCATTGCCGCGTCACTTTCGAGCTGGCGCTTTCGCGCATGGCGGCACGATCCGGCAGCCCAAGGGAAACAGTTCTTCGATGCGTTGCGCCTGTTGCAAGCGCTGGGGGAGGCCTTGAGGGATGGGAGAGTCGAAACTTATTGCAGCCTGCAGAAACGACTGTCCCTGGGTTTCGAGGAGATCGAGCCGATACTCGAACGTCTGGGTCAGGCCAATCTCGTCCGTCAGATAAAAACGGGAGGATGGGTCCAGATACTGGATTCCGATAAAATCATGGTCGCCGATATCTATCGCCTGTTCACATTCCGTCCCGAGGCGGCGCATGCCGCAGCCGCGGGCGATGCGAAGCTGGAACGGTTGCTTGACGGCATCAGTGCCGCCATGAACGAAAAGATGAGCATCCCTCTGTCGCAGCTTTTTGCGGACAGCACCGCGTCGTCCGGTGTGCCGCCGCCCGAACCCACCCAATAGAAACCAGGCAACGATTTCACGCCGCCTTGTTATGCC
>DASVYI010000213.1:0-5749 GCA_036392275.1 Nitrosospira sp.
CGCGGTCCGCCGTTGCGGCGGCCGCATGCGAATGGGTAACCATGATGCCGGAGGCGCCGTTCGCCTTGATCTCGGCGCGCATCAGCCCGAGGATCTCCTGCGCTGTGTCCGGGTCGAGGTTGCCCGTCGGCTCGTCGGCGAGGACAAGTTTGGGGCGGTGCGCCAGCGCCCGCGCGATAGCGACCCGTTGCAGCTCGCCGCCAGAAAGCTGGCGCGGGAAATGATCTCCCCTGCCATGCAGGCCGACGGCATCCAGCATCTGTTTCGTCCGGCTTGCAGCCTGCTCGATCGGAACGCCATTCAGCAGCAAGGGCAGGGCGATATTCTGGCTCAGCGACAGATGCGGCAGAATGTGGAATGCTTGAAAAACAAATCCGAAATCCCTGCGCCGGAGCCGGGTGGCCGCATCGTCGTCCAGCGAAGACATGGCGACGCCGTCAATCAGTATCTCGCCGGTATCCGGCGCATCCAGACCGGCAATCAGATTCAGCAGCGTCGATTTGCCGACACCGGATTCGCCCATGATCGCCACATACTCGCCCGAGGCAAGCGTATAGGACAACTCCGTGAGCACCCGCCGTCCATTCGTGTAGGCTTTGCCAATATGGCGCAGTTCCAGCATGGACTTCAGCAACCGGTTCGCGGTATGCCGCGAAGCGTAGCCGTATTGCATATGGACGGATTCTTGACGCTTGCAGGGTGGACGTAATAACTGGCAATAAGGGGAAATTGCATGAGATGGTTCGGAAGAAGAAAGGTCTATTGTAACTGTGTTAGCGTCCAGGGAAGTCCTAAAGTCCCCCTGGTTCGTGTTTGCAATGTAAGCCTGGAGAGCTCTATTTCGGTACGATCATGATCGATCGCCCGGATGCTTCCACAAAATCGAACCTCATGATGCTCATAAACCGCGGCTGCTGTGCTGTACCCAGCGTCGAACCGCAGTCTCTCAAAGCACGCCGCGGCGAACATCGGCCACACTCAAACCCTGATCCTTCACCATGCGCGCAACCTCCAATTTGAGGTTCGCGTCAAACTGCCTGCGTACCCTGCATTCAATCATCATAAATTCCTCCATAAGTGAATAATCCACCTATCGAGATGTCCGTGCAAATTAAACCACTATACCTGCGCTCAGGTCAGTACTTCCACATGTCATATAGAGCTCTACAGCCGCCAACGCTTCTCGAATGATTCAGGTCGCATATTCACAAAATGACCACTAATACATCATCTTCCCCTGACAGGCATTCACAAAATGACCACTTATACATGATATTACCGTAACAAGGGGTGTGTTAATTTAAACCTACGCTGATCGGTCGAAGAAAAGCCATTGCGGAAGTGTCGCGTTTGACCGCTGAATTGATCATTCGCACATCATAACCGCCAGTCTATCAGAACCGTGATAGCGTGATGGCGCAGCAAAATGCTCTCGGGTATGTGAATTACTTGTTTATCTTGAAAGGGAAAACTTGGAAGCTCATGGCCCTGCAACTCACCATCCATACAACTGATGTCGGGCAGGAAGAAAGTGCGCTCGTCGTTGCGGCAGACGTGGCAGCCGGGCGACACCGGACGATATTGATCGATGGCGGGCTACTCGGGTATGCGGAGACAGTCCACAACTTTATCGATCCCATCTTCAGAGGTTACGGTTATCCCCTCGATCACATTCTCGTCAGCCACTACGACAAGGACCACTCAGGGGGAGTCATAGGACTCCTGAATGCGGACAACATGCGAGTCGTGAGCGAGGCCATCTCGAACGCGGTGGCAAATGCGGCGCAGTGGGCGGCAGCAGGCATTCGCCCCCAGCAAATCGCCTGCGGAGCCGTGGCCGCAGCGGCAACGATCCTCGGAGCTTGCGGTCTGGACGTGGACCAAATCCTGACAATGTGCCAAGTTGTTTTTTCCCGAGCTGTCGGGAAGACAGACGACGAGGCCGCCGAGATTGGATTTAACTATGCCCTGGAGCATACCAACAAGTTTCAGAGCTTTCCCACCCTTCAAGCCGGCGGAACCGGGAGACGCAAAAATATCGCAAAAATATCCTCGATCGCTGCGGCGAATGCCATCGCGTCGGGAAACAATCCGGCTACTGCAGCCTTCGGCGCAACCTTCCTCTTGATTGCCAAAACACTTCCTAATCAGCCACGGTTCGATACCGGGGGCCGATACTGTACCGTCCATCTTATCGATATCGGGCAACCAATTTGGCCATCACAATCTGCCGGGATATACGCCGACGCGGCGATGAGGCAATGCGTAACGAAAGCGAATCGGATGACAGCGCCTGGCGTAAACCGGACCCGGACGATGCCAGCGCTAGGGGACGAGATTCTCTGGAACAGCGGGGCCGGTCTGACTCCCGCTCCTCCCCATTCTCCTGGGATATTCTGTCGGGCGATCAACTCTTGGGTTTGGCAAGGGATCGGCAATAACCCTGTTCAGACCGTCTGGAGGCGTAAGGCTGGAGGCTGTATATCCAAACTTAAGTTGTAATAATCGCGCTGGCATTTTCTATCTTTATGCGGCTTAGGCAACGTACTGTTTTTATATAGGTTTGAAAAAGAATTGCGTTCTCTTACGTGCAAATGCAGGTAAATGAATTTTTTACCGAAGGTATAAGAGGAAACATCGTATGAACCAAATCGTACTTATTGCGTTACGAAGACCCTACACCTTCGTGGTCCTTTCAATTCTGATCGTCATATTCGGAATCAGAGCGATACGGCACTCACCGACAGACGTCTTTCCCACTATCAAGATTCCCGTGATCTCCGTGGTCTGGGCTTACGCCGGCATGTTGCCGCTGGACGTGTCCGGCCGCATCACTTTTTACTTCGAACGCTTCTTGACCTCGACGGTGGAAGGTATCTCGGACATCGTCAGCCAGGCGTACTATGGCATCAGCATCACGAATATTTTTCTTCAGCCCCACACCAACCTCCCTGGCGCAGAAGCGGAAGTCACAGCCATAGCCCAGACGATTGTCAAGCAGTTGCCGCCGGATATTTCGCCGCCCATGATCATGCGCCTGGAAGCCTCTCAGGTAGCGGTAGCCAGCCTGCAGGTTACCTCGGACGAGATGACGCCGGCAGACCTCTATAATCTTTCTTATAACCAACTCAGGCCCCTGATTGTCGTGATCCCGGGGGCGATTGTTCCGCATCCTTACGGTGGAAAGCCCAAACAGCTCCTGGTATCCCTCGATCAAAACAAGATGCTGGCTCGCAATATATCGCCAACCGATGTCCATGCGGCTTTCGATCGTCAGAATATGGTGCTGCCCGCGGGCGACATGAAGATCAAGCAGACCGACTGGATGGTCCAGACAAACGCGATGCCGCCGGAAATTCCGGAATTCAACGATATCCCGATAAAGCGGGAAGGAAATTCGTTCGTTTTCTTGCGCGACGTCGCCGATGTCCAGCTCGCGGGTCCGCCGCAAACAAACTCTGTCATCGTGGACGGTAAACAGGCCGTCATTATTGTCGTCATGAAAAGCGGCGAGGCGTCGACCCTGGACGTGGTCGACGGCATCAGGGCAACCCTTCCGCGCATCAAGGAGATCGTGCCGTCCCATGTGGACGTTAAAATCATTACCGATGCGTCGGTCTTCGTGCGGGAATCCATCAACGAGGTGATGCATGAAATGCTGATCGCCGGCCTGCTTGTCGGTTTCATCGTCATGCTCATGCTCGGCTCGTGGCGCCCCATGATAGTCGTGACGACTTCAATCCCCTTGTGTATTTTAACCTCCCTTATCTGCCTGCAAGTGCTGGGCGAGTCGATGAATGTCATGACGCTGGGCGGACTGGCGCTGGCGGTAGGGATTCTTGTCGATGATGCGACAGTGATGATCGAGAATATCGATACCCACCTGGAAATGGGCAAGGAACTCGATGAGGCAATCATCGATGCGGCAAACCAGATCGTTATTCCGACGCTGCTCGCCACATTATGCATATGCATTGTCTGGCTGCCGCTGTTCACGCTTTCCGGGGTATCGGGCTATCTGTTCAAGCCTATGGCGCTGGCGGTGATATTTGCCATGCTGGCGTCCTTCATCCTGTCGCGTACGCTCGTGCCGACCATGGCGAAATATCTTATCAAGCATCCTCACGCGGAAGGACACGCGGAAGAACACGGAAAGGAAGGCGACCACCATAGCGAGGAAAAGCCAGGGGGGAAGGCTGCTGGTTTCAAGGAGAAGTTAAAACATCATCTGGGGGTTTTCTCCCGTTTTCAGGAGAGATTCGAGGCTCGCTTTGTTCGATTCTGCGCCTGGTATGGCGGGCTGCTCGAACGAACAATTGAAAATCGCCGCCGGTTCGCAACGATCATGCTGGCTTTCGCGCTCGTCTCTCTTATCCTGTTCTACTTCAACGGTCGCGATTTTTTCCCCGAGGTCAGGTCGGGGACCATACAGATGCACATGCGGGGGCCTCTCGGCACGCGGATGGAATCCATAAACCGCATTACCACTCTCGTTGCGAATGATATCCACCAAATGCTTCCCGGGCAGGTTGAAGGCGTCATCAGCAATTGCGGCTTACCCGTCGGGCCGCATAACCTGGCGTTTATTCCGACGCCCACGATCGGAACGCAGGACTGCGATCTGACGATCACGCTGTTCAACGACAAATCAGCAGTGTGGGATATCCGGAAAATTCTCCATGATGGTCTGAAAGCGCGCTATCCGGGGAGTGAATTCACCTTTCAGCCAGCCGATCTGATCGCAAAAATTCTGAATTTCGGCGCCCCTTCTCCGATTACTGTTCAGGTTAACGGGATGGATATATACGGAAACTACGAATACGCGCGTAAATTGCAAGGCAAGCTGCGTAAAATCGCCGGCTCCTCCGATGTGGTGATCCAGCAAACCATGCGCACGCCCACCATGTTTATTGAAGGCCAAAGGACATATGGACTCGGTGTTGACAGGAGCGAAGCGGATATCGCCCTGAATATGCTGATAACGACTAACGGAACCCAGCAGATCGACCAGAAATACTGGCTGGATCTGAAGACCGGCATGTCATACCAGATCAACATCTATCAGCCGCAACCTCAGGTCACAAGCATCAATGAGTTGAACAAGATTCCTGTCAAGCCGATAGGAGAAGCCGGCCTGGATCAGGATTATCAGCTCCTGGGCAATCTGACGAAGAAATCGCCGGTAGGCACGCCCGGCCTGGTCACCCACAGGGGCATCATGCCGTTGATTGAAGTGTATGTATCCGCCGAAGGGCGGGGGCTTGGCGGGGTGCTGGAGGACGTCAAGAAAATCGTCGACGAGATGGACGAAGAAGTTCCCCGCGGCTCCGAAGTCAAAATCGCCGGCCAGGCCGCGAATATGGTCACCACCTATGGCGAATTGCTTGTCGGCCTCGTAGCGGCTGTGGTGCTGATCTATCTCATGCTTGTCATCAATTTTCAATCATGGCTGATTCCCTTCATCATCATTACAGCCCTGCCCGGCGCTCTGGCAGGCATTGCCTGGGCCCTGTTCCTGACCCAGACGAATATTTCGGTTCCAGCCCTGACAGGCGCCATCATGGCCATGGGAACGGCCACGGCAAATTCCATACTTGTCGTGTCCTATGCGCTAGAGCGCATCGAAGCGCATGGCGACCCGCTGCGAGCCGCCCTTGAGGCCGGCAAAGCCCGGATTCGTCCTGTTCTCATGACCGCGGCAGCCATGATCATGGGCATGCTTCCGATGGCTATGGGAGGATCCACCAAT
>DASVYI010000214.1:0-2222 GCA_036392275.1 Nitrosospira sp.
CTCCTGCGACGTGCTCATAGTGACTGCGCCTGGCCAAGCCGAACGGAAAACACCGTAATGTCAGACAAGGCAGCTCTAGCCTGACTATATCGGCGCAATGTAGCAGGCTACACGACCGATCACCGATCCACGCTTGATCGCCTGCCACTCCGGAGAGTTTTGCGCTCCTCCTGAGTCGTCCCCCTCTTTGTAGTTTTGTGCGGGGGCCTTATGGACAAAGTGCTTGGGCAGGCAAGCCGGCTGGTGTGTCAGGTGTATCGGTTGTACGTCAAAGTGATCTGGACTTGCTTGAACGAGAATTGACCACGGGAAAGTCCCGCCTGGACATAGTAAGGTTCAGCAAGTAGCTTGCTGTCAGTCTGCTGCCGGCAAATCCTGGCGTGGACTGCAATGCCCCGCCTCAACAGCCGAGAGGGTGCCCCGGCGACTCGTGATGCGAGATCAGCGGAGCTCTGCCCCTTCGTTTGTTTGATCCTCAAGGAAATCTCAAGGAAATCCCAAGGAATTTATATCAACACGTCATGTCGCTGATCTGGATCGTTATTCTGCCGTTTGCCGGTAGCCTTTGTGCCGCATTTCTACCGTCCCATGCGCGCAATGCTGCCGCATGGCTGGCGGAAACGGTCGCGGTTGTCTGTATCGTCTTGACCTTTCAGCGTTACTGGCAGATGGCCGAAGGGGAGGTGGTGCGGGAAGCATTCCAGTGGGCCCCAGCCCTCGGCCTGACCCTTACGTTTCGCATGGATGGCTTTGCGTGGCTGTTCGCAATGCTGGTGACAGTGATGGGCGCCCTTGTTTCCCTGTACGCCCGCTATTACATGGCTGCGCAGGATCCCGTGCCACGTTTTTTCTCTTTCTTTCTGGCCTTTATGGGCGCCATGCTCGGCGTTGTGCTATCAGGCAACCTGATTCAGCTGGTGGTGTTCTGGGAATTGACCAGCCTGACATCGTTCATGCTTATAGCGTATTGGTATCACCGGGAGGATGCACGCCGCGGTGCCCGCATGGCATTGACTGTGACTGCCGCCGGTGGGCTTTGTCTGCTCGCCGGCATGTTGATCCTTGGGCGCATCGCAGGCAGTTACGATCTGGATGCGGTCCTGGATTCGGGTGACCTGATTCGCGAACACCCGTGGTATCGGGTTGTGCTCGTTCTCATCGCTCTGGGTGCGCTCACCAAGAGTGCGCAATTTCCATTTCATTTCTGGCTGCCGCACGCGATGGCTGCGCCTACACCGGTGTCTGTTTATCTGCACTCGGCCACGATGGTCAAGGTGGGCGTATTTCTGCTGGTACGGCTCTGGCCCGTGCTCGCTGGCACCGATGAGTGGTTCTGGCTTATTGGCACGGCAGGTCTTTGTTCGCTGGTACTGGGTGCATATGCAGCGCTGTTCCAGCGGGATATGAAAGGCGTGCTCGCGTATTCCACCATAAGCCATCTGGGGTTGATCACGCTACTGCTTGGGCTGAATAGTCCTTTGGCGATGATAGCAGCCATTTTTCACATCATGAACCATGCGACATTCAAAGCCTCATTATTCATGGCCGCGGGCATGGTGGATCACGAGACAGGCACCCGGGACTTATCGCGGCTGAGCGGTTTATATCGCGCCATGCCTATTACGGCCACGCTCGCCGCGGTGGGAGCGGCTTCAATGGCTGGCGTGCCGCTGTTCAACGGATTTCTCTCGAAAGAGATGTTTTTTGCTGAAACGGTATTCGTCAGCGGCAATCTTGTCACGCGGCTCGGCTTGCCCGCGATGGCTGTTCTCTGGGGAACGTTCAGCGTTGCCTATTCATTGCGATTCATTCTGCAGGTATTTTTCGGGCCGCCGGCGCGGGATCTGCCGAGAGATCCGCACGAGCCGCCGATGTGGATGCTTTTACCCAGTGCGCTGCTGGTGACGACGTGCTTGGTGGTGGGCGTGTTCCCCGCGCAAACCCTCCAGCCTTACCTGGATGTGGCGGCGCGTTCGGTGCTTGGGGCGGAAATGCCTTC
The DNA here is from genome assembly GCA_036392275.1 of Nitrosospira sp. Classification (GTDB taxonomy): domain Bacteria; phylum Pseudomonadota; class Gammaproteobacteria; order Burkholderiales; family Nitrosomonadaceae; genus Nitrosospira. The sequence continues at coordinate 2,000 of DASVYI010000214.1, forward strand.
CCACAGCCTTAAGGTATGGCATGGCTTGAACTTTCCGCTGGTCATGAGCCTGGTCGCCATGATCGGCGGAATCGTGTTGTATCGCGCGCTGGGAAAATACCGGCAGGGCGCCAGTGTGGTCCCGTTGATCAACCGCTTTGACGGCAAGCGTATCTTCGAATTTTTTCTTGGACGGCTCGACGCGCTTGCAAAGCACCTGATGCGATGGTTGTCCACGGAGCGC
>DASVYI010000215.1:0-3230 GCA_036392275.1 Nitrosospira sp.
GCCTGCGTGATTCCAGAGCGAGGTCTGCTGCCAGTCTGTCCATCTGGAACTGGGAGGGGCGTCTGTGGATCGAATCCTATCACGATGTAAAATGGGTCAGTCTGCGGGCGAGCCCGCGTCGCGAGGACGGACTCGGCGTCATCTGGGAAGGCATCATCATCAATATTACCCAGAGCAGGCAAAGAGAGACCGAACTCAAGGAATCCCACGAACGGCTGAAAGAAGTGTCGTCTCATATCATGGCAGCAAGGGAACATGAGCGCATTCGCATCGCCCGGGAAATCCATGATGATCTTGGCGGCAATCTGACGGCTATCAAGATCGATCTCGACTGGCTGGCACGCAACATGGGTGGCGACAGTGCTGCTGAAGCCGGGGGCAATGCGGCATGGGTGGCAAAGATCCAGACTGTTTCGCAAACGGTCGACCGCACCATCGATTCGATTCAGCGCATATCCCGAGATCTGCGCCCGGGGATCATGGATTTTGGCATCGCAGCGGCTATCGAATGGGAGGCACGAGAATTCAGCAAGCGTCTGGGCATCCCGTGCGAAGTGATCGGCACTCAGGATGATATCGAGCTGGAGCAGGATGCGGCAATTTCGGTATTCCGGATTTTTCAGGAGGCGCTCACCAATATCGCCAAACACGGCCGCGCCTCGCACACCTGGGTCCGGCTGGATACCGATTTGTCAAAAGGTCAACTGCAACTGGAAGTCCGCGATAATGGCTGTGGCATCACGCCGGCGGATACCTCCAAATTCAATTCCTTCGGTATTCGTGGAATGATTGAACGCGCCGGGCTTCTCGAAGGCAAGCTGACAGTAAGCGGCATGTCCGGGCGAGGCACGACGGTGCATTTGTCGATCCCGCTCGCGGCGGGGCGGGATAAGCCGATCATTGTACAGCCGGGCGGCTTGAAGTCATGAATGTTCTCATCGTCGACGACCACGCCATCGTCCGGCAGGGCTTGAGGCAGATTCTTGTAGAGAGCGGTAAAGTCGCTCTCATCGGAGAAGCGGAACGCGGCGCGGATGCCATGCGGCACGTGCGAGACGGCAGATGGGATGTCGTGGTGCTGGATATATCCCTGCCGGACAGGAATGGCATCGAAATTCTGAAGCAGATCAAGAAAGAGTCCCCGAACATCCGGATCCTCATGCTGAGCATGCATGATGAAGGCTTATATGCCATCCGCGCATTGAAAGCGGGTGCGTCGGGCTACATTACCAAACAGAGCGCGCCAGGCGAGCTGATGGCCGCGATCCACCAAGTGGCAAGGGGCCGCAAGTATCTCACCACCACGCTGGCCGAGGCCATGGCGGACAGTCTCGGTGACAACCATGATCGCCCGCCTCACGAGATGCTGTCTGACAGGGAATACCAGACCCTGTGCCTCATTGCCTCGGGTAAAAGCCTGACTGACGCCGCCGAAGAAATGTGTCTGTCGGTCAAGACCGTCAGCGTTTACCGCAGCCGTCTGCTGGAAAAGATGAAGCTCAAGAACAACGCCGAGCTGACCCACTACGCCATCAAAAACGGTTTGGCCTGACCCGCTTCAACCAGGGCCTATTAACTGGTCCTAATAACAGGCCATCACAAACCCAAACCGCCGTTTCGGTCACGGGTGTCCTGACGTCTCGACAGGGTATGCATATAAACGCCCAATATGCGGTGCGGAGTGCCCGTTTATTCGCTCATGGCGCGCTCTTCCATCAGCTTATCATTACCGGCTCTCATACGACGTTCGTATGTTCCGATGAGGCTGCCAATGAGGCTGTCATTTGGGTTCCGGCGGACGGATCATCCGCTTTTAATCAGAAGAAATCTCCCGGAACAGTGACTCCGGCTTCGCGGAATAATGACAATGTCCATCGATCCACGGTCCGGCCGGGGTGGTTGCGTTGAATCATGGTTTTCAGAGGTGACCATATTTTTTGGGGTCTCAAAGGAACATCAGGAGCACGGGGAACATGATGACGTTGTCTTGATATGGGGTGCTCTGGCTTTAAGCCAGGGTTCGATACTGCGCAAAAAACTTGACGAATGGATTAAATGTTTTTTCCGAGTCACCGTTAATAGGCATAACAGCGATTGATCAGCCTCGGACATGGGGAACATGGGGAGGTGGCTCAAGGTTGACGCTGTAAGATGCAATTCCACAAAAAATTGGTCAAGGAGATTTACATGGCAGCAGTCATCAATACCAACATCATTTCGCTGAATGCGCAGCGCAACCTCAACAGTTCGCAGAGCGCACTTGCCACCACACTGCAGCGCCTGTCTTCCGGTCTGCGCATCAACAGTGCCAAGGACGACGCAGCGGGGCTGGCAATTTCGGAGCGCATGACTTCACAGATTCGCGGTCTCAACCAGGCAGTCCGCAATGCCAACGATGGCATCTCGATGTCGCAAACCGCCGAAGGTGCGCTGGGAGAAATCGGCAACAACCTGCAGCGTATCCGCGAGCTGTCCGTGCAGTCGCGCAATGCGAGCAACAGCGCAAGCGACCGCACTGCGCTTAATAATGAGGTACAGCAGCTCAAATCGGAAATCGACCGCGTGGCCTCGACCACCGCGTTCAACGGCATCAAACTGCTCGACGGCTCGTTTACCAATCAGGCATTCCAGGTTGGCGCCAATGTCGGCGAGACCATCAACATCAGCAGCATGGTCAATGCGCAAAGCTCGTCCCTGGGCACGACCACCACTGCCAATGTGACCGGGGTTGCCGCCACGGCTTTCACCGCAATCACCGCAGGGGATTTGACCATCAACGGTACCAGTGTAGGCGCGGTCGCCGCCGGTGGTAACGCCGTGACTCAGGGCGCGAATATCGCGGCCGCCATCAATTCAGTGTCCAACACGACCAACGTCTACGCCACAGCCGACGCAGCCGGCGTGGTATCGCTCTTCAACGTGTCCGGCAGCAACACGGTCATAGCCTTTGCCGGAGCTTCCGCCACCACAGCGACTACCGGCCTGACGGCTGCAACGACTACAGCGTCCACGGTAGCCGGCTTTTCGAGCGTGGATATCAGCACCAAGTGGGGTGCGGATGGCGCCATTGCCTCGATGGATTCGGCATTGAGCGCGCTCAACGCGGGCCGTGCCGATCTGGGCGCCTATCAGAACCGTTTCTCGTCGGCGATCTCGAATGTGCAAACCACTGCCGAGAACCTGACCGCATCCCGCAGCCGTATCGTCGATACCGATTTTGCTGCCGAAAC
>DASVYI010000216.1:0-1606 GCA_036392275.1 Nitrosospira sp.
TTATGGTCAAGAATAAGTCAAAGGTGCTCCCTGCCAATGTAGGTCGAATGTCAATTATCCATCTACCTTGGTATCCTGGGCCGTATCAGTAAATTACCCTGACGTTCTCCGGCTCGAAGTCCGCAGCCAGCGATTGCAGCAGATTCTCCGGCAGGCTTACGCGCCACGCCTCCCCCAGCTCGAGTTCGCAAGCGGCGCTCCCGTTGCGGTAAACCACGAGCACCGGGCACAGTCCCTCAGCCCCGGGGTATTTGTTTCCATTGGAATTGCCTGCGCCGCCGCGGCCGCGGTAAGGCTCCAGCAATTCTTTCAACCGGGTGGCGTTCGCCTTGCCGTTGCAATGCACCTCCATGCGTCTGGCATAGCGGGAACGGGCAGTGTCCAGGGTGTACAACTGGTCGGCGGAGATGCGCATGCCGCCGCCATATTCATCGTCGCCCATTCTGCTGCTTACCCTGGCTTCCGCTATGAGCAACTGGTCTTCTTTCAACCAGCTGCGGACAGACTCGAATAATTCGTTGTACACAACCATCTCGATACGGTCGGTGCCATCGTCCAGCACGACCACCGCCATCCTGCCGCGCCGGGTCACCTGCGTGCGTATGGCGTAGACGATGCCTGCCAGAAGCTGCGTTTCCCGCTGGGGATTCAACCGGTTCAGCCCGCTACGCACGAATTGCCTCACTTCTTCCGCATAGGTGTCAAACGGATGTCCGCTCAGATAAAAACCGAGCGCCATCTTTTCATTTTTCAGTTTCTCTTTTTCCGGCCACGGCGGGACGTCAATCAAGCTCGATGGCATCATGGAGGTTTCGGCTTCCCCGAACAGACTCACCTGATTGGCCGCGCGGCCGGCCTGTTCGGCCGATTCCAGCGCAATGCCTACCGATGCCAGCAAGCCCGCCCGGTGGCTGTCGAGCGAATCGAATGCGCCCGCGCGTATGAGCGATTCCACGACGCGGCGGTTGACGATGCGCTTGTCCACCCGGTGGCAAAAATCGAACAAGCCGGTAAACGGCCCATCCTGTTCCCGAGCCTTGATGATCGCCGAAATCGCCGATTCTCCCGTTCCTTTGACCGCTCCGAGTCCATACCGTACGGTTTTTGTATCCACCGGGACGAAGCGGTAACCCGACAGGTTGATGTCGGGCGGCAGCACGGCGAGTCCGTTGGCGATGCTGTCTTCGAAAAAGGTATGCACCTTGTCCGTGTCATCCATATCGGCGGACAGGGTGGCAGCCATGAATTCTGCCGGATAATGCGCTTTCAGGTATGCGGTTTGAAAGGCGATCAGGGCGTAGGCGGCGGCATGGGATTTGTTGAATCCATAGCCCGCAAATTTTTCCATCAGGTCGAAAAGCTCGGCCGCATCGTTTTCCGTCAAGCCGTTTTTCACTGCGCCCGACACAAAAATGTCGCGATGCAGGGCCATCTCTTCGGGTTTTTTCTTGCCCATCGCACGCCGCAGCAGGTCCGCCTTGCCCAGACTGTATCCCCCTATTACCTGGGCAATCTGCATGACCTGTTCCTGGTAAACCATGATGCCGTACGTAGGCTCGAGTATGGGGCGCAAACGCGGATCGAGATATTCGACCGCCCGCTTGCC
>DASVYI010000217.1:0-2467 GCA_036392275.1 Nitrosospira sp.
TACGCATCGTGGAAGTCGTCTATCAGCCGGAACGGGAAGGCAAGTTTTACCGCTAGGTGTAGCGAAGCACACCGTACCGCGGCAGGACCTTTGCACCTGGATCGATCCGGCAGAATTACGGAAAATCGGAAAAAAATTGACGCCGGTCGGCTGTTCAATGTTCAAAAACCGGGCTGATTCTGCTATAGTTGCGCACAATTTTTTACCCACAAAACCAAGAGGGACTATCCTGCATGAAGTTGCCTGATTTCCCGGCTTCTCGAACATCAAAAGCCGGGTCGAAGACGTTTTCCGCAGCAAACCGCTCATTTTTGAAATTCAGCCTGGGCGCCGGTGCTCTGGGCTTGGCGTTCCAGGTTTTCGCGGCAGAACCTGCGCCCTCCGGCGGCACGGCAGTCACGCCGGCCACAACAGCAACATCTGCTGCACCGGCAACTCCGGCAACGCCGGGAAAGTTTGACTGGTCCAAGCAGCCCCCCGTATCGGCTCCTCCGCGTCCAGGCGCGTTTACGATGCCGCCAACCGGGCCGAATTATTACTCGCTATCGGATCTCCTCACCGGAAACAAGCGCGACAGCGCACCGGTTTTTCCGTATGCGCCCTATGCCCTCATGACCACCCCGGCTTTCGATATGGATTTCCGCTACCGGGAAAAAGCGGGGTACGAGCCGGACGTTTTCGATCCGCTCAAGCGAATCAAGCTCGGCGACGACTTCCTTTTGACCCTGGGCGGCAGTTTCTGGTACCGGTACATGCGGGAATCGGATCTGCGACTGACGAACAAGGATGACAATTACCACATCATACGCAGCCGCTTCCATGCAGACCTCTGGTATCGGGATAATGTCCGGCTGTTCGCGGAATTTCTGGATGCGCGCACGTTTGGGCAGACACTCCCGCCAACGCCCATAGATGTGAATCGCACCGACATACTGAACCTGTTTGCGGATATCAAGGTAGCGACCGTCAAAAACGCCCCCGTTTATATCCGAGGCGGCCGCCAGGAGTTGCTCTATGGTTCACAGCGCCTTATTTCGACGCTGGACTGGGCGAATACACGGCGCACCTTCCAGGGCGCAAAAGCCTTCTGGCGCACTGCAGACCTCGATCTGGACGCGTTCTGGGTGCGCCCGATGATCACCGAAGCGAATCAGTTCGACAACTGGGATACGAAGCGCGATTTCTTCGGCTTGTGGAGCACCTACCGGCCCATGAAAGGCCAGCTCGTCGACCTTTATTTCCTGAGCCTGCTCAACGACAACCAGACACTCGCCTTCAACAGGCCCGGCAACATAGTAGGAAGCTCGAATATACAGACGCTCGGCGGACGCGTGGCGGGCGATTACAACCAGTTCCTGTATGAGCTGGAAGGTATGTATCAGTTCGGGAAGCTTGCCAATATGGATGTCTCCGCCTTCGCGGTCGCCTCAGGCGCGGGCTATCACTTCAAGGGCCAGCCGATGAATCCCCAGTTCTGGCTGCGTTATGACTTCGCCTCCGGCGACAGCAGTTCGAACGACAAGCGGTACAACACCTTCAACCAGCTCTTCCCCTTCGGCAACTATTATCTGGGCTGGGCCGACCGGGTGGGCCGTCAGAATATCCATGACTTCAACGCCCAGCTCAACCTTCATCCCATGGCCTGGGCGACGTTTACCGCCCAGTACCATCGCTTCTACTTGGCAAACAAACGCGACTTCCTGTACAACGCCGCGGGCAACGCTACCCTGCGGGACATCACGGGCCAGTCAGGCAGCTATGTCGGCGATGAAATCGACTTCCGTTTCAACATACACGTCGACCGTCATCAGGATGTGCTGGTGGGATACTCAAAACTTTTTGCCGGAGACTTCCTGAAAGCGAGAGCGCCGGGCGTCAATCCCAGTCTCTTCTACGTCCAGTACAATATCCGTTTCTAGAACAGTTGGTTAAACTGCTGTTGCAGGGTGTGATAAGCGACGCGACCGCGGAGCAGTGCTTTAACTCCCTCTCCCCCTCGTGGAAGAGGGTTGGGAAGAGGGCCAGCTTCGCCGGTCTCTCCCTTCTGTGAGATCAACCGCCCTCGAACTCGCAAATTGCGAACACGTTAAGTCCTTGCTTTTCCAGCCTCGACCTGCCACCGATATCCGGCAGGTCGATAACGAAACAGCATTCCACCACCTCGCCCCCCATCTCCTGAATCAGCGCCGCAGCGGCCTCCGCCGTTCCACCGGTCGCGATGAGATCGTCCACCAGGAGCACGCGATCGCCATTCTGAACCGCATCCACATGAATCTCGATCCGGTCGCTGCCGTATTCCAGTTGATAATCGCGCCCCCGAGTCTCGGCAGGCAGCTTGCCTTTCTTGCGCACGGGGATGAAGCCCACGCCAAGCTCATAGGCAACGGGTGCCCCGATAATGAAACCGCGCGATTCGATTCCCGCCACCTTGTCGATTTTCATCCCCTTATGACGCTTGGTAATTTCC
>DASVYI010000218.1:0-20532 GCA_036392275.1 Nitrosospira sp.
GCTACGGGGTCGCATCTTCCTGCGGAAGATACTGCTCCACCCTTCGCGGTCGCGCCCCAGAGCGTCGCCCGAGGGGCCCCGCGAAGCGGGGATCGGGCAGCGGCGGGGATGCCCGGCCGCGCTTATGGCACGCTGGTGCGCCCGCATCCCGCTGCGGGGTCGCACCATTCCGCGTCGTTGCGCCTTGCCCCGCGCCCCAAAAACCGCACACTCAACCCGTTCAACTACCCGATTTAGGTTGAACTGGCCGCAGGGAGTGATCTTCTTTGGAGAATCCCCGATTTGGCAAGCATTGTTTTGCCGCTCAACCATTCATTCGAAGTCAACCGGCCGGGCACCGAATATTGGTTTGATTTGATTGGAATTCCATTCCTGATGAGCTTGAGCGACAAGGCGGCTCATTAAGTCCGGACCCTGCTTCAAAATGTTCAACCAGCGTTTTTTTGCAATCCATTGAAAAGCTCATCCCCAGCAGGTCTATCACCACTATTTATGGCTCTGGGATACAACGACTAGACAACATTTCTGAATTCTGCTATTAAGAGAGTGGCTATTACGATATAGTGTTTTGCAGATTTTGAATGGCCAAACTCATCTATAATTTAACTGGTTGGTGATTTGTTATAAACTTTTACTGGTTGGTGGTTCGTTATAAACTTCTTATAAGGAGATTAAAAAAATGAAGTACTCGCTCCTCGCTATCGCCTTGGCAACACTGACACTCACTGCATGTGATCAAATGAAAGAGCATAAGCCCGGTGAAGGAAAACCGGGGCAATATCCACCCAGCCTGTGGGAAAAACGTGAAGGCCAGGTCAGCGATGCCGACATCGAAGCAGCCCAGAAGGCCGAGGCGGAAGCAAAGAAAAATCAGCCCTCGCAAGAACAACCCAAGTAGTCATATAAACACGCAATTCTTAAAAAAAGCCGTCCTTCAGGACGGCTTTTTTTACCGAACCCAAAGCCCAGGCAAGCAATGGATCAGTTTGTTTCAAGATCCGTTTTCTGGTTCATGTCCGGGTATGAGTGACTCAAACGCTTTAATGTTGTATCATGTTTTTTTGGCATAACTTTGGATGATCGAAATGAAATACTCGTTGCTCCTCGCTGTGTCCCTGGCGGCGCTGACACTATCTGCCTGTGAATACAAGAAACACCCGATGGATAAGCCGCCCCCCTCCGCAATGGTTGAACGTGATTCTGCACCGAAATTCGACGAGCTTGATAAAGAAGAACCGAAAGCCGGCGCCGCCGGTGCTGACGTCAAGAAGGAAGAGCCGACCAAATAGCCTGCTTGTACTTTAATACGTCGCTGTACGGCTCGCTGTTTTAGGGCTTTTACCTGCGCCAAGAGCAAAATTGCACTTTTAATGCTAATTTTGCCCACTTTTGCTATATACTATTAGCCTGCTGCAACCTCCCCTATAATTTATTAAGGATGCCTTATATGAAATATTCACTCCTGGCCGCTGCTTTAGTGGCCATCAGCCTGACGGCGTGTGACAGACCCAAGCAAGCAATGCCCGAAAATTCGACGACATACGGAACCAGAACCGAAGAGGGAACGACCTTGGATCAAGAGCGCGCTGCCTCCGGTCCTGCCGCGGCCCCGGCTGACAAAACTGCTGCCGCTGCACCAAATACTGAGGAGGATGAATATTCCGGCCCGGCAGTTCTACCCGGACATGCGCTCGATGGAAATGGCAACCCCATAAAAGAAGGCCAAAGCGCGATTCCGGCTGGCCATTAAGAGAAATTGACCAGCAACTAAAGCCATCCACATGGATGGCTTTTTTATTTGTTTCCAAGCATTCATGTCCGGATCTATCATCAGGTCACGCCTTGAGCCTGGTAGCGACGATCATTCAGCAATTTCCCCAAGTTACCCAAGTTACCCTCCGAGGTTGAAGAACACCATGATTCTGTTTTATACTATGAGTTTTATCAACTTCGATTCAACTTCTTTTTAACATTTAAAGGGATTAACCGATGAGATTTACGCTTCTCGCCACTGCATTGACCGCATTGATGTTGACCGCCTGTGGCAAACCCAGCCAGGCACTTCCCGAGCAGGAAAAGGCAAACTTCTCGAAAATAACCGGGCAAGCGAGCCCCACTTCAGGTGCTCCTGCTACCCCCCCGGCTCCTGCAGCCGCTCCGGAAGCAGCCCCCGCAGCAAGTGCGCCGGCCTCATCCGAACCCGCCAAATAAGTCAGATCTATACGAAACGCCGTCTCAAGGCATAAAGGGCCGCTCCCCGGAGCGGCTTTTTTACTGTTTCTATCCGGGGAAAATCAAAACAGGTTCAGAATAGTTGGCGCCAGCCAAAACCATCGTCCTGACTCGCAACACCGATCCAATCTGCTCCGCAATTCAGCGCGTTACTCAACGTAGTTTGCGCAAGTAGCGGTGTATTATTTTTTTGGCTCAGATGAGCGGCGACAATATGTTGAAGACGGCTGCAATCAAGATTTTCCAGAAGCTCCGCCGAGGCACGGTTCTCGAGATGCCCGAAGCGTCCCCCCACGCGCTGCTTGAGGCTCCACGGATAATCACTGTTGGCAAGCATTTGGGCATCGTGATTACATTCCAGCACCAGCGCATGGCAACTGGTCAGGGTCGCTTCGATATGAGGTGTTGAACAACCTGTATCTGTCAATACACCCAGTCGCAGCACACCATCGCCAAACACAAATTGTGCGGGTTCCTGGGCATCGTGCGGAACTGGATAAGGCTCGATCTCGATATCATCAATCGAGAAACGCTGATAGCCATCTATGATGTTGATCACCGGCAATGGCGCAAACATCTTTTCCACGCGGCGCAAGGTGCCATGCGTTAACCATACGGGAATGCCAAACTTGCATGCAAACCGCGCCACGCCGCCGATATGATCGTCGTGCTCATGCGTCACGACAATCCCGTCTATCGCACCGGCCTCGAGGCCAAGGCGTGAAAGGCGGATAATGGTTTCCTTGAGCGTAAATCCACAATCCAGCAATAACCGGGTCCCCCCCGCCTCGACCACAAGACCGTTCCCGCGTGAACCACTACCCAGACAGGCAAAACGCATGTTAATAAAAATAAGTGTAAAAATGCTGTAAGCAATCGCAAAAGCTTATTGTTGCCATTGTCGAGAAACAGCCTGCAAGACTGCGACGCTAGAAAGCAACGGATTGCGTTGGCCTGAAAGGATTGTTGCCGTTCAAAAGCAGCTTTGATATTTCGGTTGCGGGAAGAGGGCGCGCGAAATAATAGCCCTGAATTTCATCACACCCGCGCTCGCGCAGAAAATCAAGCTGCTCGGCCGTTTCGACGCCCTCGGCGACCACTCTGAGGTCCAGGCTGTGAGCCATATCGATTATCGCAGTGGTAATTGCGGCGTCCGCGGGATTGGTGGTGATATCCATGACAAAGGAACGGTCGATTTTAAGCACATCGATCGGGAAGCGCTTTACATAGGCGAGACTGGAATAGCCCGTGCCAAAGTCATCGACCGAGATCCGGATTCCGAGCATCTTCAATCTCTTGAGAACACCAATTGTTTTCCTCGCATGTGTCATCAGCGAGCTTTCCGTCAGCTCCAGCTCCAGCAGATCGGAATCAATGCTGTTTTCCCTCAAAGCCCTTTCTGTCTGCAATTCAAATTCGAGCAATTGCGGATGCACGTTATTTTCTTCAATGACCCGAAGAATATCCTGCTTCAGTGTGATTTGCGAAAATTGCCTTCCCGATACATTTATCGATACCGGTATCTCTCCGATCCCCGCTTGCCTCCACTCCGCGATTTGCTTGCAGGCCGTTTCAAGAACCCATGCCCCCACCTGGCCGATCAATCCGGTCTGTTCCAGAACGGAAATAAATTCTGAAGGTGGCACGAAGCCATGTCCGGGACGATCCCACCGTATCAGAGCCTCGACTCCGGTGATTTCACCCTTGAGCAGTTCGACCTTGGGCTGGTAATATAAAACGAACTCATTTCGTTCGAGTGCCTTTCGCAATGCATTTTCCTGTTCCAGCTTCTTCACCGCGCGTGTATTCATTTCCGCAGTAAAGAAACGATAGGTATCTCGGCCCGCCTTCTTGGACCGGTACATGGCGGTATCGCCGTTTTTCACCAGCGTGTCAGCGTCGGGCGAATCCGCCGGGTATACGCTGATCCCGATGCTGGCTGTCACGGTAATGGAATTTTGCTGCACGTCGAAGGGCTGACGCAAAGACTCCCTTATCTTGCTCGCGACAACTCCCGCGTCTCCCGAGCCGTCGGGCGTAACCAGAATGCAGCCAAACTCGTCGCCCCCAAGCCGGGCGACCATGTCGGTGACACGCAGGCATTCCTGTAACCGCACGCTGAACTGACGCAATACTTCGTCACCAATGGCGCGCCCCAGTGTATCGTTGATTTTTTTGAAATTATCGATGTCAAGATACAAAACGGAAATGATCCGGTGATTCGTTTCGGCCTGTCTGATAATTTTCCTGAGCGACTCATAAAATAGAGTTCGATTGGGAAGACTGGTCAGCGCATCGTAATGGACAAGCTGCGGCGGCAGCTGATCAGTCCTGTTTCGATGGGTAACATCATCCTGGCGGCCGGGCAGCCCCCCGATTTCCTGTAAAGGGGCCGTCCGCTTACCGGGCGCATTTTCCAGATTTGCCATGGATTGCCGCAACTTGTTCTGCAGCAGCCGAATCTCCAGGGCATCGCGAATATGGGCCAGCACTTCGAGCCGATCAAAGGGTTTGCTGATAAAACCTTTCGCACCTGCTTGCAGGGCGCGCTTCTTTTGCTCTACCTGGGCGGTGATAACCAGAACGGGAAGAAATGCGCCGGGCTCGACCTGCTCGATTTCCTTCAAGCCCTCCATAACCTGGAATCCATCCATCTTGGGCATTATCAGATCGAGCAGGATGAGATCGTACCTGTTCCTACGATGAAGGTCGCAGACTTCGAGCGGATCCATCGTGGAGGAAATTGAAGCATAGCCCGCAGCGCGAAGCATGCTGCGGATCAGCTCAACATTATTTTCCCTATCATCTACGACCAGAATGCTCGCATTGAAGATGTCGGGAGAAAAAGCCATCGAGTTCCTGTTAGTTTCTGTGAGTTTCTGTGGTCTGTTGGGCCAATTCACTGCCCTTTGACAGTCAATCTGTCACGTTGTCGCAAGGTTATCAGGCCAATATTTCCGGATGAATTTATCGCGGAAATACCGGCGGGCTCAGAAGCGAATCAGGTTTTATTCGCCAACCTCCACCCTTTTTTCCGAAATTATAATGATGCCGGCTTCGATAAATGCGAAGCAGGATTCGTGCCATCCTGGTCAGGCCACTGTTCCCGCTCAAACGACTGCTTATTGCTGGAAGACAGCAATATCTAATGTAAAATTTGCCGATAAGAAAGGGGGATGGGCCATGTCCATAAAAAATTGCACAAGCCCCGTCTGATTTAACCATGAATTATACGATACTCCAGAGATCGAATAAATCCGGACTGGTCAATGCTGTACAACTTAACTGAGTTTCTGGCCCATTGCGCAATAACCGCACTTTCGCTCTGGCTTGCAAGTTTCATTTTTCACGGGATTTCATTCACCAGCAAAAAATCGTTGATTTTATCGGCAATTCTACTTGGCCTCGCTAACGCGGTGATCAGGCCAATCGTGATTATCTTGACGATCCCGCTGACGCTCATCACTTTCGGCCTGTTTTTACTGGTCATCAACGCGCTGATGATGCTTCTCGTATCCGTGATCGTTCCGGGGTTTCGGGTATCCGGCTTCTGGACGGCATTTTTCGCCAGCATCGTCGTCACGGTTATCAGCTTGCTGGTCGGCTCGTTCCTGTTTCAATACGACAACAACCTGCTCGATATTCCTGCACATCAAGGGGTGATGGTTTAGCGTATATATATGACAGCCATATTACAGTGATGCTATTTGTGCATCAGGGTGGCGATTCTTTGGATATGGCTGGATAGCGAAATCAATCCTCACCCATGTTCGCAACGTCCAGCAGAACCGAAAATTTTCTGGCATCCGGGTTCTGCTCGAATGGCAGCACACCCAGCAGCGCGCAGCCCATCCGCTGCTCTAGCGCAAGCACATTCTCATCAAAAGCGGCCATTTGGGGATCGATGCGGTTGGCGACCCACCCCGCGAGGGGCAGCCCGGCTGCGCGTACCGCCTGCGCGGTCAGGAGGGCATGACTGAGGCAGCCCAGCCGCATCCCCACTGCCAGGATAACGGGTAAACCCAGGGCCTTCGCCATGTGACTGCTGTCCTGATGATCGTTGAGCGGCGCCAGAAAGCCGCCGGCGCCCTCGACGATGACGATATCGGCGATTTTCTGCAATTCGAGACAGGCGCGGCGGATGGTCTCAATATCGATCTGGATGCCGGCCTGTTTTGCCGCGATGTGCGGTGCAATCGCCGGAATGAGCGCATAAGGATTGACCAGCTCACGCGACGCTTTGACATTGCTTGCCGCCACGAGCGATTCCACATCCATCCATTTCCCGTTCTCGACGCCTGTCGCAACGGGCTTCATGCCTACGGTCGTCCTGCCGCCTGCGCCAAAGGCGTGCAGCAAGGCGCAACTTACCAGAGTTTTGCCTACATCCGTGCCGGTACCCGTGACGAAATACCCTGAAAGCATATCCTGATTCCGGGGCGTCATATCAGGCCAAGCTGCCGTCTGAGCTCGGGCGTGATAATTGGCGTGCGCGGTTGCGGCTTCCAGGCATGGCCATAAACCACTTCAAAGGTTGCCGGCAGCTTTCCTTCCTTGCGCAAGGCTTCGTACTGGTTGATCGCATTTTGCCATGCGGCTTTTCCGGTCAAACCCCGCTGCCTCCCCTGGGTCGCATTGTGAGCACCAATGGCTTTAAGATCCCGCATCACGCTTATCACATCATCGTAGGTCAGTGTGATGTATTCCATATCCATGACCGGCGTGGCGAAGCCGCTGTATACGAGCATATCGCCAATGTCGTGCATGTCGGTAAAGCGGCTGACGTGAGTGTATTCGTCCGCACCCCGGAAAGCCTGGCGCAACTCTTTCAGGGTATCGGGACCGAATGTGCTGAACATGAATAACCCGTTGATTTGAAGAATGCGGTGTACCTCGGCAATAGTTCGTTTCATATCGTTGCACCATTGCAGCGTCAGGTTCGACCACACCAGGCCGGCGCAGGAATCCTTGAACGGCATCTGCTCGATGTCGCCGCCCACATAGAGGGCCTGATTCCCACGAGCCGGCAATAACTGTTTCCACCGTGAAACGGGAGGCCGCGCCCGCAAATGCATTGCCATCGAGATATCCATCGCCAGCATTCTGGCGGCGGGGTAGCGCATGAGCAATTTACGCGTACCGTACCCCGTGCCGCTGCCGGCGTCGAGAATGACATCCGGGGTGTATTTTATATAATCGAGGCGCGACAGCATCCGGTCGCACACCTCTCGTTGCAGGACGGCCGCCTGATCGTAATGCGCAGCGGCTCGCTCGAACGCGCTTCGCACCCGGCGCTTATCGATGGTGTGGTCGTAATTCACTTCGACAACCGCGTCAGGTTGGTTACGAATTGATCAGAGTGAGATAAAAAAGGCGCATGACCACAACGGGGCAGCATGACCAGTTCCGATTCCGGTAATTGTTCGTTCATCCATTTTGCAGCACCCGGCTGCGTGATCACGTCGTTTTCTCCATGTACCAGCAGTACCGGTTGCTGGATGTATTCGAGTTTCCCTCGCAGATCGCTCGTCAGCAGAATCTGTAATCCTGCTTCCAGCGCAACCCCATCCGGCTCCCTGCGCTCAACCAGACTCTTGCGCAATTGCGACAGTACTGATGCGGTATCGCTGCCTCCGCTCACCTGCAAGGTAAGAAACCGATTCATGGTCGTCGGGTAATCACGCTTCAAATTCTGCGTGAACAATTGCAGCATGGAAGACTCCATTCCCCATTGCCAGTCTTCACGTTTGACAAAACTGGGGGTCGTCGAAATGAGTGCGAGTTTCCTGACGCGCACCGGTTCGCGCAACGCGAGCTCGATTGCCATCTGGCCGCCCAGCGACCACCCGCAGACGATACAGCTTGCCGGCAAGATTTCCGCGAGCGATTCAAGCATGCGGTCCAATGCGCCCGCTCGCGAATCCGGTACACAAGCAGGACTGAAACCATGGCCCGGCAAATCCACCAGATGCAGATGAAAATGGCGTGCCAGACGATCGCGTACGGCTCGCCAGACTCCACTGTGCATGGCCCACCCATGCAGCAAAACCAGGTCCGGGCCGCAATCTGCGCCGAAAGATTCGATATGAAGATTCATCTCACGTTAACAGGAAAACAAGGCCCAGGAGCCTGGCGATCCAGCTCTCTCAGTGCCACCCCCAGGCGGGCAACGTCCGCCACGGTGTGTGAGGCGGATAATGAAATCCGCAGCCGAGCCGTCCCTTGTGCCACAGTAGGCGGACGAATCGCGGGAACGAGAATTCCCTCGTTGCGTAACGCCGCGCTGATTTCCATGGCCTGGTCATTCCCGCCGATGATGAGGGGCTGTATGGGCGTGACAGAGGGCAGCAGCCGCCAGCGCAACGATCGCAGTTCGTGTTTGAGCGCCGCGGCGAGTTGCGCCAGCTTTTGGCGCCGCCATTCCTCCGCTTCGATCAGCTCCAGACTTTTCAATAAAGTATGCGATAGCAGCGGCGGAGCCGCAGTGGTATAAATATAGCTTCTCGCATGCTGAATCAGTGTTTCGATGATCTCCGGCTGCGCGGCGACGAAAGCACCGGATACGCCCGCCGCCTTGCCGAGCGTCGCCATATAAATGACACGCGGCGATCGGATGTCGAAATGCGCCACGATTCCGCGTCCCCGCGGGCCGAGCACGCCAAAACCGTGCGCATCGTCGAGCATCAGCCATGCATCGTGTTTTTCGCACAGTTCCAGCAACCGGTCGGCAGGCGCGATATCCCCATCCATGCTGAATACGGCATCGGTCAACACCAGCTTGCGCCGGGCGTGTGATGCGGCCAGTCGCCGCTCCAGCGCGGCCAGATCGAGGTGCGGATAGCGGCTGAACTTCGCCCGCGAAAGCAGTACCGCATCGTTGAGTGATGCATGGTTGAGCTTGTCGCAAAATACCGCATCGCCGCGGCCAACCAGCGCCGTCACCATTCCCGAGTTCGCCATATAGCCGGTGGAAAACAGCAGTGCGCGGGGAAACCCGGTGAAGCACGCCAGCGCTTCTTCCAGCGCATGATGTGCGCAAGAGTGCCCACTGATGAGATGCGAGGCGCCCGCACCGGCTCCATATCGCCGCGCGCCCGCGCAAGCCGCTTCGATCAGGCGCGGATCGTTTGCAAGCCCGAGATAATCGTTGCTGCAAAACGCGAGGCATTCGCGTCCGTCTATCCAAACATGGGCATCCTGGGGGCTTTCCAGCACGAAACGGCGGCGAAACAGATTCCTTGTCTCGCGGCTGCGCAGTTGTTCGCTCAACTGCTCAACGAGATCATCGTTCATTCCGCTAACCGGACATGGAGGTCGGACTGGACGGGATCGGCAGCCTATATCGAACGCAGCCCGAGCCTGTCGAACAGCGCCTTGTCGCGTTCGGCTTCCGGATTGCCGGTGGTCAGCAGTTTATCGCCATAGAAGATGGAGTTGGCGCCGGCAAGGAAACACAATGCCTGTACCGCATCGGACATTTCACGTCTGCCGGCCGAAAGCCGGACCATGGCTTTGGGCATGGTGATGCGCGCGGCCGCGATCGTGCGCACGAATTCGAGCGGATCCAGCGCTTCGGAACCATGTAACGGCGTGCCTTCCACCTGCACAAGATGATTGATGGGAACCGATTCGGGGTAGGGGTCGAGATTCGCCAGTTGCGCGATCAGGCCGGCGCGGGCATGGCGCGACTCACCCATGCCGACGATACCGCCGCAGCACACATTGATCCCGGCACCACGCACTTTCTCCAAGGTATCCAGCCGGTCCTGATAACCGCGCGTGGTGATGATTTCGCCGTAAAACTCGGGCGAAGTATCGAGGTTATGGTTGTAGTAATCAAGCCCGGCATCGCGCAGCTGCTCCGCCTGCCCCGCCTTCAGCATTCCCAGTGTGGCGCAGGTTTCAAGTCCCAGCGCTTTCACGGCGCTGACCATTTCCACCATTTTTTCGATGTCGCGCTGTTTGGGCCCGCGCCAGGCAGCGCCCATGCAGAAACGCGTCGCTCCCTGCGCCTTGGCCGCGGTGGCCGACTCAACCACCTCGTCGAGCTGCAGCATGTCCTGATTCTCGATATTGGTATGGTATCGCGCCGCCTGGGGACAATAGCCGCAATCCTCGGGGCAACCCCCGGTCTTGACCGAAATCAGCGTGGACAGCTGTACGGCATTGGCGTCGTGATGCTGGCGATGAACCACTTGGGCGCGGTGAAGCAGGTCGTTGAACGGCAGATCCAGTAGCGCTTGAACTGCCGCTACGCTCCAGTGCTGCGAAGAGACGGCGCCAGCAAGTGCGGCGGCGTGTTGGCCGCCTGAGCTTCCCGAGTGCGTTTCCATATTTTCGGTCGTACCGGAATGAAGCTGGCTCATGCCGTACCCCCTGCCGGTATCCCTGCTGGTATACTTTTCGCTCTTCGCGCCATATCGTTGTAGTGGTTTGGGCTGCGCTACAATGCGCTCTGGCCGGAAACCTTTCTCATGCGGTAGTGAAGTGCAATCATCGGGTATTCCGCACCCGATGTCAATTTTAAGCTCTTATTATTTGAACAGCAGATCAAATATCGCGCAGGCATTGTTTATAAGGAATTGCCTGCTCTGCGGGGCGGAATCCAGGGATGATTTTTGCAATCCCTGCCGGCATGGCCTGCCTCATCTGACGCGCGATCACTGTACGGTGTGCGCATTACCCCTGACGGAATCGCGGATCTGCGGCGCCTGCCTCGCAAATCTGCCGGCATTTGATCGCAGTGTTGCCGCGCTCGAATACGCTTTTCCGGTAGACGCCCTGCTTCATGCGCTCAAATATCAGGCGAACCTTGCCATGGCTCGTGTTCTGGCAGATTTACTGGCTGCGCGCATAGATCACATTGATCGCATTGAGCTCCCGGATTTTATCGTACCCATGCCGCTGCACCCCGGCAGATTGCGGGAAAGAGGATTCAATCAGGCGCTGGAAATCGCCCGGCGTATTTCAAAGAAAACCGGGGTCGCGTTACTGCCCGGCGTGTGCCAGCGCGCCAGGGATACCCCTTCACAGACAGGACTGCCATGGAAAGAACGAGAACAAAATATCCGGGGCGCCTTCACATGTGAGGCAAACCTGGAAGGCAAGCACATTGCCGTGTTGGATGATGTGATGACCACTGGCGCAACCCTGAACGAGTTGGCGAAAGCGCTGCGTAAAAGTGGTGCTGCGCATGTGAGCGTGTGGGTGGTCGCCAGAACGTTGCCCGGCGCGGATACGACGGCAGTTTTATAAAAATCGTGGCGCCCCTGATGTGTTCGACATAATTCTCTACCAACCCGAAATCCCGCCTAATACCGGAAATATCATACGGCTTTGCGCCAATACCGGCGCGAAATTGCACCTCGTCAAACCGTTGGGGTTCACTCTGGAGGACAAGCAATTGATGCGCGCCGGACTGGACTATCATGAATTTGCCAGCATGGCGATTCATGAAAGCTGGCAGGACTGCGCGACGCAGATGCGGGGGCGCCGCATATTTGCCGTTTCGACGAAAGGGACGCAACGCTACGATCTGGCGGCTTATGCGGGCGGAGATGCTTTTTTATTCGGTCCGGAAAGTCGCGGATTGCCGGCTGCCATATTGGAGAGCTTCCTGCAACAGCACTGCATCCGCGTGCCCATGGTGGCGGGAAGCCGCAGCCTCAATTTGTCCAATACGGTTGCGGTGGTGCTCTACGAGGCGTGGCGGCAAACGATGTTCGAGAACGGCAGGTAGGGGGTTCGACAATTTGCGATGCCACCGGGCACTTCCGGATAATTCTGTGCGCTGTCCGCCGATATGTCAGTTCAATAATTTTCGGTTTTCGGCTCGCGATTCAGCAGCGCCTCCACCGCAAGCCTTGCCGGCACGCCATCGTGAAGTATGCTGCATACGGCTTTCGTGATCGGCATCTCTATCTTCAGCTCCCGGCTTAGCCGCAATACTTCTGCAGCCGTATGTACGCCCTCGGCTGTGTGCCCCAGCTCCCGCAGGATATCCGGTAAGGGGCGCCCCGCGGCGAGCATCAGACCCACCCGGCGATTGCGCGAGAGATCACCGGTACAGGTGAGTATCAAATCGCCCGCGCCCGTCAAACCCATAAAGGTTTCCCTTCGCCCGCCAAGCTTCAGGCCCAGCCGCGCAATCTCTGCCAGACCCCGCGTAATCAGCGCCGCCCGGGCGTTGTGGCCAAATCCCATACCGTCGGAAATGCCTGCGGCGATCGAGATAACGTTCTTGACCGCCCCACCCGTCTCGACACCGACAATATCCTTACTGGAATAGACGCGCAGCCTCGGCGTGCGCAGTTGCGCGGCGACATCCATCGCAAATTCTTCGTCACGCGATGCCAGCGTCAAGGCGGTGGGCAACCCCTGCGCAACTTCCTGCGCGAAGCTGGGCCCCGACAGCACCCCGCCGGGCGCGATACTGGCATATTCCTCGTGCACCACCTGGTGGGGCAGCCTGGCGGACTGCATCTCGAAACCCTTGCAGCCCCACACAAGCGGCACCTTCTTTCCGCAGCCGGCAATTCCACGCAGCGTCTCGCGCAAACCCGCGGTGGGAACGGCGATCAGGATGAGTTCGGCAAACTCGACGGCAACGGCGAGCGTCGATGTCAGCCGCAGGGAATCCGGCAAGGAAAATGCAGGAAAGTAACGCCGGTTGATGCGCTGCGAGGCAAGCTCCGCAAGATGATCCGGGTCTCGCGTCCATAACATCACCCGATGGCGCGAGTCCGGGTTGACACCCAAGCCGATTGCCAGCGCGGTACCCCATGCACCGGCACCCAGGACGGCAATTTTCATGAACCCCAGACCTGATTCGTCCTGACGTAACCGGTCTGACCGTCACGGTGCCGCACCTTTACCCAGCCATCCGCGGCGGGCTCCAGCAGCTCCATCACAACGTTCTGCTGAGCCTGAAATACCAACGGCGAGTTTATATTTGCTGCCTGATGGACTTCTGCGTGCGGCGCGGTCACGATCACATAACGTTTGTCGCTCAGTTCCTTTTCTTCCACCCAGGCGAGACTGCCACCGCTATCGCGTACCTTGACCCAGCCTTCAACCTTCACCACCGCCTCTACCGGAAGATTGCGACTCGCCACGTACAACTTGTCGGCTTTGAGCGACGGCGCGTCATACATGATGACGGCATTATCCTTTATCGAAAAAAACTCCAGCGCGGCGAGAGCATGACAGGGAAACGCCAGCCCCACGGCCCCTATCGCCGCCAGAACCCGGCCATGAAAGATCCGCCTGATCAGTTCATACCAGGACGTGAGTGCCACCTGAACGCTTTCCATTTTCAATGAGTTACTTTTTGCGCCTCTCCAGCTGTTTCCGCCGTTGCGGCATTTCCTTCGGCCTGTTGCTGCTTCCCTTGATGGTAAAGCGCCTCAAAATTCACGGGGTTCAAAATGACCGCGTGAAATCCGGCACGAGTCACAACATCCGAAACGCTTTCGCGCAGGTAGGGGAAAATAATATTGGGACATGCAATGCCCAGCACGGGCTCCATATCGGCTTCCGGCACGTGGCGAATCTGAAAAATACCGGCTTGCTGTACTTCCACCAGAAACATGGTCTTATCCTTGACTTTCGCCGTGACGGTTATCGTCAGCACGACTTCGTACATGCCTTCATCGACACGCTCACCCTTGGTATGAAGCTGAATGTTCACTTCCGGCGTTTCCCGCTCAAGAAAAATTCTTGGAGCATTGGGAATTTCCAGGGATAAATCCTTGACATAGATTTTTTCGATGCCAAAAACAGGTTGTTGCGGTTGCTGGTTATTCATATCGGTTTCCATAAGTGATCAAAATGGGCGAGGTGGGTAAATAAATATTCTTTCGAGGTTACTAATTGACCGCAGTAGCGACGGTTTTGGTAACCATAACGCCCAAGGCAAATCAGACAAGTCGTTACGCACGGATATACCGGGTGTAAAGTGCAGGCGTCAATTAAGCGGAGTGCATTGCGCCGTGTGAAAGATTTCCTCAGTATAGCCGCCTCAGTATAGCCGTCTTAATATAGCCACGGTGCCGCGTTGCCGGCAGAGGCGTTACCTCATCCAGAGGCCCGGAGGCAGGGCGGCTTGCCAAATATCTCAACCTGCCGTTTTTAGACCGCCAGCAGCTTCATCAATCCGTCGCCGCGGTCGAGTTTTGCCAGATCATCGTAGCCGCCAACATGCGTGCTTCCGATGAAAATTTGAGGAACCGTGCGGCGTCCGGTTTTTTCGATCATCTCGGCGCGCCGCGCAGGCTCCAGATCAACACGGATTTTCTCGATTTCCGTCACTCCCCGGGCACGCAACACGCGCTCCGCCATGACGCAATATGGGCAAAAAGCGGTGGAATACATGATAACCTTGGTCATGGATGGGCCTTTTTTATTATTTCTTCACTATCGGCAGATTCGCCTGCCGCCACGTGTCAATGCCGCCACCCAGATCATGCACGTGCGCAAATCCGTGGCTGCGCAGGATCGAACCCGCTTTACCGGTGGTATTGACCCCGCTCCGGTGTATCACGACAATCGGCCTGTCCTTGAATTTTTCAAGTTCGTGCAGCCGTTCCTCAAGCTTATCCGCGGGAATATGCTTGGAGTTGGGTATGTGGCCGGAAGCATATTCGCTACCCTCACGCACATCCAATACCAGCCCATCCTTGTAGTTGATAAGCTGGACCGCCACCATTGTGCCTATCTCATGGCTGGGCCGGCGCAGCAGCTGCCATAGCAAGAGACCGCCGCTCGCCACGGCGGCAACGATCAGGGCAATGTTATTCTGAATAAAAGTCGCTTCCATGCTCTCTCCATTTTTTGACGAACAATTTTAACAGAGAATATTGCGGAATTCCTCATCCCGGCCTGAAGACCCATTATCATGATGCGGCGCACACAGAAAGAAGTCCCTGCAAAGAGAAGTCCCTGCAAAGGTCCTTATGGAAGCTCCCGTACGGATAAAAGCTCGCTATGAGCCGTCCTGCTTCTGCCGTCTGCTGCGCCCGGGCGCAAAATGCATTAAAATTACTACACCATTTCAATCTGCTTCGCGTAAAATCTCATCCTTTTTATAAAGAACGATATGAAAAAGCTCGTTCTCCTGCGTCACGGAGAAAGCACCTGGAATAAGGAGAACCGTTTCACTGGCTGGACCGATGTCGATTTATCACAAAAAGGTCTGGAAGAAGCCGGATATTCCGGCCGGCTATTGCGCGAGAGCGGGTTTGTATTCGATGCCGCCTACACTTCCGTATTGAAACGCGCCATTCGCACGCTTTGGATCGTGCTGGACGAAATGGATCAGATGTGGATACCCATCAGTCTGTCCTGGCGATTGAATGAGCGGCATTATGGCGCGCTGCAGGGCTTGAACAAGCTCGAGACAGCGCTTGAATATGGTGAGGAGCAGGTACAGATCTGGCGGCGCAGCTACAGCATCAGGCCGCCGGCGCTGACCCCCGGGGATGATCGCTATCCTGGGCTCGACCCGCGTTACCGCAACCTGCCCCAAGAGGATATACCGCTGACCGAGTGCCTAGAGGATACGGTAGCGAGGTTTCTGCCCTACTGGAACGAAACGATTGCGCCGCAGGTTCAGGCGGGGCAGCGCATACTTATTTGCGCACATGGCAATTCGCTGAGAGCGCTTGTCAAGTATCTCGATAATCTTTCCGAACAAGAGGTTCTCGAACTGAATATTCCTACCGGTGTTCCGCTGGTGTACGAGCTTGAAGATAATCTGAAACCCATCCGTAATTATTATCTCGGCGATCAGGCAAAGATCGAACAAGCCATGCAGGCCGTGGCCAATCAGGGAAAGATCCATCCTCAGCCGTGAGCCTTGCCGTTCATTGCCCCGCTGTTTCCGAGGTAAACCGGCAGGGTAAGCCGATTTTTTGCTGATGGAGGGTATCCGGTTCTTCAGTGGCAATACATTTCAGTCTTGAGCAGTGCCGATCCATGGTCAAGCGCATCGGCATAGTCATCCCTGCCTGTGCGCTCATGCTGGCGCATTCCCCGCATATACTCTGTGCTCCGCCCAAGGTCGACAAGGAAGACCTGAAACAACTGCGCAACCGGATCGAAACACTACAGAAGGAACTGGCGGACACGGAAGAATCCAGGTCGGAGGCAGCGGATACCCTGCGTGATTCAGAGCGGGCCGTCAGTGCCGCCGCCCGCCGGTTAAGCACGCTCGCGCGGGAACAGCGCAAAGCCAGCGACAAGCTCAACCAATTGCAGGAACAATCCGGACAGGTGAGCCACGCTATCGAAGCGCAGCAGTCGCAGCTCGGCAAATTATTCTACCGGCAATACATGGCGGGAAGCGGGCAAAAAGAATATCTGGGACTTTTACTGAATCAGCAGGAGCCCAACCAGATTGCACGAAACATGTATTATTATGGCTACCTCTCCCGAGCCCGTGCGGAAGGTATTGAAGCTCTTCGCGCAAATCTCCGGCAACTGGATTCATTGACTCGCGAAAGCCGCGAAAAAAGTGCGGAAATCGCGGTGATCCAGACAAGGCAAGCTGAGTCCAAAAAGGAACTCGAACGGGAAAAAGCCGAGCAAGCGAAGCTGCTCGCACGCATCTCGTTGCAGGCTGATCTACAGCGGCGGGAAATCAGTAAACTCAAGCAAGACGAAGAGCGGCTTTCCCGCCTGGTTGAAAAACTCGCCAAGCTGCTCGCGCGCAAGAATCGCCGCACTCCTTCCGCTTCCTCTGCGCCTGTTCCTCCCCTGAGCAATGACCGCCTCCCCGATGCATCGGCAGACGGGAATCCCTTCGCGGCATTGAAAGGCCGCCTGAGCTTGCCGGTGCGCGGGGAACTTGCCAACCGTTTTGGGAGTCCACGTCACGATGGGGGTCTTACATGGAAGGGATTGTTCATCCGTTCGGCCATCGGTGAAAATGTGAAAGCCATCGCCGCCGGGCGCGTGGTGTTTGCCGACTGGCTGAGAGGATTCGGCAATCTCATGATTGTGGATCATGGCGGCAGTTACATGAGCCTCTACGGCAATAACGAAACCATCGACAGGCAGGTCGGTGACTCGGTGCGCGGCGGGGATACCATCGCCACTGTGGGAAACAGCAGCGGTATCAACCCGGCCCCGGGTCTATACTTTGAATTACGCCACCAAGGCAAACCGTTTGACCCTTTGATCTGGGTCAGAATAAAATGAGCAACGCAACAACAGTGTGGAGAGTTTAATGGGTAACAAAATGCGGCAATTCGGCCTGATCATTTTCGGCGCAATCGTTGGCGTGATGCTCAGCCTCAATTTTTCTGCTGTCGCCAACAAGGAAACCCAGGAAGTCCTGCATCCTCTTCCGGTGGAAGAGCTGCGCGCATTCACTGAAGTATTCGGCCGCATCAAAAGCGATTATGTCGAGCCGGTGGAAGATAAAAAACTGATCACCGAAGCCATCAACGGGATGTTGACCGGTCTCGATCCCCACTCAGCCTATCTGGATACGGATGCGTTCAAGGAACTGCAAATCGGAACACAAGGAGAATTTGGCGGGCTGGGCATCGAAGTCAGCATGGAAGACGGGTTCGTCAAAGTCATTTCACCCATCGAAGACACTCCCGCATTTCGCGCCGGCATCAAGCCCGGTGACCTGATCGTCAAGCTGGACGATACAGCCGTCAAGGGTCTCTCCCTTACTGACGCCATCAAACGCATGCGCGGCAAACCCAACACGCCCATCACCCTTACGATATTGCGTAAGGGCGAGACCAAGCCCATGGTATTCCCGCTGGTGCGGGCCGTCATCAAGATCCAGAGCGTGAAGGCAAAGATGATCGAGCCTGGTTACGGATATATACGGATTACCCAGTTTCAGGAGCAAACCGGTGAGAATCTGACAAAGGCCATCGACAAATTATTCAAGGAGAGCCCCGTACCGATGAAGGGCCTGGTACTGGATCTGCGCAATGATCCCGGCGGATTGCTGAACGGCGCGGTAGCGGTTTCAGCCGCCTTTCTGCCGGCCAATTCGCTCGTCGTATATACCGATGGCCGTACCGATGACGCCAAGATGAGGCTGAAAGCCAGCCCCGAATTCTACTTGCGCGACACGAAGAATGACTATCTGAAGCGGTTGCCCCCGGCGATCAAAACCGTGCCGATGATCACTCTCGTAAACGCCGGTTCGGCTTCGGCTTCGGAGATCGTCGCCGGCGCCTTGCAGGATCATAAGCGCTCCATCGTGATGGGCACGCAGACCTTTGGCAAGGGGTCGGTGCAAACGATTCTGCCGTTGGGCAACAACACAGCCATCAAACTTACTACCGCGCGCTATTACACGCCCAATGGGCAGTCCATACAGGCCAGAGGAATCACGCCCGACATTCTGGACGAATCGGCAAAAGACGATTCCGAACGTTTGCGCGAAGCTGATCTGGACCGCCACCTGTCCAATGGAAAAGCCGAGGAGATGAAATCTGACCTCGAGGCAGTAAAGAACGCGCCAAAGCCTGTTATCAAAGCTCCAAAATCCGAATCCGAAGAGGATAAGAAAGAGGATAAAAACAAGAAGCGTGAACCGCCTGCGGAATTTGGCTCGAGCGGGGATCTGCTGCTGACCCAGGCATTGAATTATTTCAAGGAAGGCGCAGCAAAAAAGAACTCTGCAAAGGTTGGCAACTGAGCCTGAAAAACGCCGAGTGAATTCCGGCCACGGATTGCTTTTCCAAAAACAAGTCGCCAGGAATGCGGCGCAATGCACTTTGTTTATTGCGCCCTACTTCCGGCGATGAGATTGTCTGTTCGTGATCCTTCAGTTTGCAATGGCGGCTTCAATGAATAAGGCGTAGGGTGCAATAAGTGAAACGCATTGCGCCTAATCTTTCCATCGAGGCCATACCTGCTTGTAGCGCATGCCATCCGCATGCCATCCCATATCCCATATCCCATAGACAGATTTTGCGCTCATCCGGCAAGACCGGTATCCTGCGCGGTTCTTCCAGGGCCGCACCGTTTCTGTTATGAACGATGAGCAACTGCTGCGCTACAGCCGGCACATTCTGCTACCGCAAATCGGCATAGAGGGTCAGCAAGCTTTAATCCGTTCGCATGTGCTGATAGTCGGTGCGGGCGGCCTGGGCTCTCCCGCCGCGATGTATCTGGCTGCAAGCGGCGTCGGCAGATTGACCATTTGCGACAGTGATACCGTCGATCTGACCAATCTTCAGCGGCAAATAGCCCATGGCACGGATCGCATCGGCGTATCCAAGGCGGATTCCGCAAAGAAAACCCTCAGTGACATCAACCCCGAAATCGAGGTCATTGCGCTGAACGAACGCATGGATGTGAAACGGTTGCTTGAATTGGTTGTGGATGCCGATGCCGTAGTGGATGCAAGCGACAACTTCCCTACCCGGTACGCAATCAACCGCGTCTGCGCGGCCCTGAAAAAACCGCTGGTATCGGGTGCGGTGGTGCGTTTCGACGGACAAGTCGCGGTGTTCGACCTGCGCCACGCAAGCAGCCCCTGCTATGACTGCCTGTTTCCCATCGGTGGAGAAAATCAGGACATGCGCTGCGCGGTAATGGGGGTATTTGCTCCGCTGGTGGGGATTATCGGATGCATGCAGGCAGCGGAAACGCTGAAACTTCTGCTGGATATGGGGCAAACGCTGAATGGCCGCTTGCTGTTGCTCGACGGCCTGACCATGAAATGGCGCTCGGTCAATCTGAATAAGGATCCGTCCTGCAAGGTCTGCGGAACAGCGGACGAAGAGCTTGTGGCCGAACCACTCAATTAGCCGATCATTCTTGGCTGTTTGTTGCAAGCGGTGGTATTTTAATCGGCGGCCGCAACAACGCGTTTCAACGCTTCATCCGAAAACAACTCTTGGCGCTGCGCTTCCCAATATTCCATTGGATCGCGCTTGAAGCCGCTTTTGGCAAACTGGTGCCAGCGGCCTATCACATAACACATCAGGAAGTTTGCCTGGGCCGGGATATCCACGTCCGACCCGACTTCCTTCTCGCTGGCCGCGAAGCGCAGCGCTTGCTTCAGTGTCGCCTCCAGCCGGTCGTGCAACTGGTTGATGCGTGCCTGCAGACGATCATTTTCGTTCACCAATGCGTCGCCGATCAACACACGCGTCATGCCGGGATTTTTCTTCGCGAAACCGAGCAACAGGGAAACAATACCCTCGGCCTGCCCCAATCCACTCAGGCCGCTTTTCTCATCCGCCGTCAGCTTGTTGATCAGGCTGAATAGCGTTTTTTCGATGAATTCGATCAAACCCTCGAACATCTGGGCCTTGCTGG
>DASVYI010000219.1:0-1516 GCA_036392275.1 Nitrosospira sp.
CGGAAGACGTAATCCTTGTCCTTCAGCGGCAGATGGCATGCGCGGCACGTCGCGGTATCGTCCGATGCTTTCGTTTTTCCATCAGCCATGTACATGGAATATACCCAGTCACCATTCCTGAGTTCCTGCGGCGCACTTTCACCCCAGCCGGCGCCCTTGCCCATTATGGCTATTTTTACCAGATCGCCTTTGACAAACTTGCCATCAGGTCCTTTGAGGGGGGTGCCATCAGCGGCCTCGCGCGCCTTGTAAATCTCCATAACGGAAATAGTGCCGTTGGGGAAGGCGTCTCCCATGCTGGTTTTGCTTCCGATAGGGTTGATATAGATGTCCCGGACCTGCTTGGTATCGGCGCGCTGTATATCCGTCAGAAACTTTGGCCAGCTTTTATAGTTGGCCGGCACGGTCAATTCGCCATCCTTGAATTTCTGGACTTCGGGCTTCGGAGCGCCGGTGCAACCCGCCAGCGCGGTGGTCAATAAAGCTGTGGTAATCCATGTAATCCGTTTCATTTTGATTTTTCTCCTGTTGTCGAGCTAAACATGTCCCAGCCGCACATCAGGGGAGTAAGTCCTGCCCAGACGCGCTTGTAACCAACCGGGCCTCTTTTGGAAAGAAGCCGGCGGGTGGGCAAAGTTATCCGGAATGAATATCCGGAACACTGTACCTGAGGCGCTATACTAGCGTCCGAAGGAAGCCGATGCAACAACAACCGGGTATCGGCGAACGTGTCGAGGCACGTCAGATCTGGAGTCCGTCAATATTTGTTTCACGCAGCAGCGCGAGGGACGGGGCGCGCGAGCGTGAAATGAATGTTAACCGGTCCACACCTCAACGTATCGGCCTGGCGTCCGGCTTTCTGTAACTGCGCCGGATTTTCGCAATGAGACTTGCCGGAAACAAAATTTCCGTTGCTCGACCGCCTGGCCCATTTCCCATTTTCTCTGCGAGGCTTTCACGCCGCCATGCCAAGATGACGCAGCAGGGCATCTATTTTTGGCTCACGTCCGCGGAAAGCGACGAATGACTCCAGCGCGGGACGGCTTCCACCTACGGCGAGGATCTCGTTCCAGAAAAGAGCACCGGTTTCGGGGTTGACCACGTTACCGGAAGCGCTTTCTTCGAACAGGCTGTAGGCATCCGCAGACAGCACTTCCGCCCATTTGTAGCTATAGTAACCCGCCGCATACCCGCCCCCGAAAATATGCGAAAAACTGTTGGGAAAGCGATTGAACGCGGGCGGAATAATCACCGCAACCCGCTCACGGATCTCATCCAGTAGTTGCTGTACCGTTTTCTCGCCATCAGGATCGAAATCGGTATGCAGATGCATGTCAAACAGTGCAAATTCTATCTGGCGGAGCGTCTGCAAGCCGCTCTGGAAATTCTTCGCCGCCAGCATTTTATCGAACAACGGGCGCGGTATGGATTCCAGCGTATCCACCTGCTTCGTCATGCCGTCCAGTACTTCCCATTCCCAGCAGAAGTTCTCCATGAACTGGCTGGGCAGCTCGAC
>DASVYI010000220.1:0-2427 GCA_036392275.1 Nitrosospira sp.
GTTGGCGGGCAGGGTGAATTCATTTTTGATGTACAGGGCCATTTCGTTGATCCAAATGGCGCATGGGTGAAAAAACTTTCCGCCGGTTCCAGTCCTCTGAGACAAATGCCCAAGGCAGGCTGCGCGCTCGCCTCGGAGCCCGGTTCGCACAGCTACCTGCGCTGCCTCGGACCCGATGAGTTCATCAAGGATGTATTTCTCGATTCCGATACCGACATGATGGTGCTCTCTTTTGTTCCTTCCGCACCCGATGCCGAGCCGCTCACCATCCAGGCGGCGGATGCGGTTCGCCGGATTGTCGATCGCATGGAAGGTACTCACCGTCTTTTGCTTCACGGGCGGGTCAACCCCAACCAAGCCGGGGATCTCGAATCAATGGATGAACTGAAGGAGCGCTGGGGTGTATCCGCGTGGAAGACCTACACCCAGTTCGGTCCCGGTGGTAAAGGCTACTTTTTATCGGATGATATCGGCACGCAATTCATCGAGAAGGCGCGCAAACTCGATGTCAAGGTCGTCTGCGTGCACAAGGGGCTGCCTTTTGGTAAACGGTCCTACGAGCACAGCCAATGCAGCGATATTGGCATCGTGGCCAAACGCTTCCCTGACGTTGCTTTTCTGGTGTATCACTCCGGCTTCGTCACCAGCTTTCCGGAGCGCGCGTTCGAAGGGAGAGGCGCGAGCGACGGTATCGATACCCTGATTCGTTCACTCATCGATAATGACGTGGCACCGAATAGCAATGTCTACGCCGAACTGGGAAGCACCTGGCGCTTCCTGATGCGCGACCCTGAAGCCGCGGCGCATGTGCTGGGCAAGCTCCTGAAATATTGCGGCGAGAACAACGTTCTCTGGGGCACCGACTCCATCTGGTACGGCTCGCCGCAGGATCAGATTCAGGCATTTCGCACATTTCAGATCGCGCCCGAATTGCGGGAAAGATATGGATATCCCGAGATTACGCCACAGCTTCGCGCCAGGATTTTTGGGCTCAACGCAGCGAAGGTCTACTCGATCAGCGCGGACGAGGTAAAGAAGTATACAGGGCGCGACCGGATCGCCCGTGAACGGCAGGCTTATCTCGAACATCCCCAGCCGCATTTTCTAACCTATGGCCCAAAAACCCGGAGGGAGTTTCTTCGATTAGCCGCGGCTGGGCAAAGTTGATCATACTTGAACGTTTTGAGCGAATTGTTTCAGAGTTTCCGTTGCCTGACTGGCACCGATGCCAAAACTGTGAGAACCACGTCGAATGTTGCAGATAGGTAGACTTTGCTGTAGTACCGGCCTATCCTGAAAAACGAAACAGCAAACATAAAAAAACAATTCAGCGCAATCACCCCAAAAAAACTTATGAACGAGAAACCCAAGCCACGCCTGGTTGGCATCAATCACATCGCATTGGAAGTCGGGAATATCGAGGAGGCGCTGGCGTTTTACGCTCGCATCTTCACCTTTGAGTTACGGGGCCGCAGCCGGGGCGCCGCCTTCATTGACATGGGCGATCAGTTCATCGCATTGATGGAAGGGAGATCCCAGGGCACCGACGACAACCGGCATTTCGGCCTGGTGGTTGATGACCGCTCGCGTGTGCGCGAGCTCGCCGAAGCGGCGGGAGCGACCATGCTGGAAGGTGCTTTTCTCGACTTCCTGGACCCATGGGGCAACCGGGTTCAAGTCGTCGAGTATCGCGATCTGCAATTTACCAAGACAGATGCGGTGCTGAAGTTCATGCGGCTGGAGCTGGACAAGAGCGAACAGGCAAAAGCGGAACTGCGTAACAAAGGGATCGAGCCATGAGGCAAATTCGCACGTAACCGGATCGGGGGCGTACGTGCTCCGCCGGGTCAGCCGGGCTGACCTGTCCATCGCAAGACGAGGGTATCCCCGACAATCTCGACGCCACTCCCAAATTTTCCAAATTTTTCGCCTTCCCTGTTCAGGACATCCCTCAGCCAGCCAGTGTCCTTTTCCGATGCATGAATCAACCGGAAGCGTCTCACCTGCATTGGAACCATATCCAGTCTGACCAGTTTTCCATCCGCGGGCTCGATGCTTGCAAAATACATCAGGCCAAGATCTCCCCGGTAAGCCTCGTGGCCGGAGATTCCTTCGTAATCGTTCAGAAAATCACCGCAGCCATAAAGGATAAGCTTCCCCTCGTGAATCTCGATCCCCTTTATATGGTGGGAAGAGTGCCCGTGAACGATATCCACCCCTGCGTCGTCGATCAGCCAGCGGGCAAATTCCTGCTGTTCGCGCGGCACCGGGTATCCCCAGTTGCTTCCCCAATGAATAGAGGCAACGACGATGTCACCCGTCCGTTTTACTTGGCTGATGCCATGACGAATATTCCGAACTGTTTCAAGGGAGAAATCACGCAACATATTGACACCCGGCTTACCCGCCGTCGCAGCCCAGCCCGGG
>DASVYI010000221.1:0-4793 GCA_036392275.1 Nitrosospira sp.
AGGCGGAAGAGACATCGGTGGGGAATAGAAAGCATGTCATGATGCACAAGGTGGAAGACGAAAAGGTGACGCCATGACGAGACGGGAGGAATTGGAGGCGAGGGGAGAAATGATTGTGGCGTGGTACTACTGTTTTAATCCAGAAAACAGAGGATTCTTTCCTCTTGAAGCGCTGGGAGACAAAATAGGAGAAGCCCTGCTCCAAGTCGAGCGGGAAGCGTTGGAGCGGGTGGCTGAGCATTTGGAGCAACAATATCGACAATCGC
Organism: Nitrosospira sp.; assembly: GCA_036392275.1. Lineage (GTDB taxonomy): Bacteria > Pseudomonadota > Gammaproteobacteria > Burkholderiales > Nitrosomonadaceae > Nitrosospira. Next base: position 267 of record DASVYI010000221.1, read on the forward strand.
ATGCATTTGAGATTTCCCTTAGACAAAAGGGGCATACAGACGCCGCAAACGATATGACGACGCAAAAACTGGCTGAACAGGCCTATGCAGCCTGGTGTCGGCAACAAGCGGAGGAGCTGAAATGACTGAACTCGATGGAATGGCGAAGCTTACAGAGATGACGCTTCAGCAACAGTGGCCCCACACCATGGACGCCCAGATTTGGGCTGAGGAGTTTGTGAAGAACTTCCCCTCGATAGAACTCGATGCGGCCCGTGCGTGGTTTGCCAATGCCATCATGGCGGGATATGACACGGCAATGATGCGAAAGCCGGAGGCGCTGAAATCGGCTAAGGACAGAGTTCTTGCCCATGACGCTGAGCAGCGTGCCGTGATTGAGCAGCTCCACGAGGAATTAACTACCTCAACTGCGCTCTATAAGAACACCATTGAGCAGCTCCACAAGGAGATCGAGCAATACAAGCAAGAACTTATTATCAGCAGAAACCTGGCCAGTTTAGCTACTGATTTAGGTGATGAGAAAAGTAAAACCATCACCCGCCTGCGGGAGGCGCTGGAAGCATTAACTACTGGTGAGTGTGGGTCATTTCTTAAAACACGGTTTGGCATAACTTTAAAGCAAGCCCAACGCGCGTTGAAAGAGACACCATGACCATGTTTGTATGGGCTATTCTCAATTTATGATTATCGGAATCGACCCAGGCGTGAGAGGCGCAATCGCATTTTATGATCCGGACCTGCAGTACTTACAGGTCGTTGACATGCCGACGATCACGAAAAAGGTCAATAGAAAAGAGCGGCGTACCGTGAACATTCCGCGACTCTGGCGGTTATTGCTCGAAATCCCCGCCAATCACCATACCGTGGTGTGTGAGGCCCCTCATGCGTTTCCAGGTCCTCGTACCGGTTTTAAAAAAGGAAACGGGGCGGTGCAGCAGTTTTCCTTTGGGTATACGTGCGGGGGCATCCATGCCGTAGTGGCATGCGCGGGGACGATGCGGGATTCATCCACCGGGGCTCCACGGTTTATCGGTCAACTGCTCGTCGACCCGACCGCGTGGAAAGTCGCGATGCGTATCCCACACGACAAAGACAAAGTCCGCGAAATCGCGCAGAAACTCTTCCCGTTCGCCGCCCACGAATTTCAAAAGAAACAAGATGACGGCAAAGCCGAAGCTGCCCTGCTCTGTCTCTATGCCCTACGAAAGGGGGGTATCAGTGGCTAATAATAGGTTTATCGAACTCCGAGGATTTCGGATTTTTAAAGGTGGTTCGTTTCGGATCTATGCGCGCGTCTCGATTGAATACGAGCACGAACAGCTTCTCCTGCAGCTTCAGAACGCCTTTCACTCACTCAAGGCTATCAAGGTGGCGGAATTAGAATGGGTGATTGAACAGGGGGATTTTCGGGTCCTCCAAGACAAGCTGCACTATTGGCCGGATTTTTTGGAGGCGTCGAGCGGGCCGACGTTGTACACCCGGCCAATCCGGTGGCGAAAACAAACGCATAGGGGCCGGTTGGATGGATGAGCCCTTTATTCCTCGGTGGTATCAAATTGAAGGCGCACTATTTTTGGCATCACGGCGCATGGCGCTCTTGGCGGACGAACCGGGCGTTGGGAAAACGGCCCAAGCCCTTATGGCAGCGAGGTTAACCCAATGCTCAACTATCGCGATTTTATGTCCGAGCATCGCGGCAACCCATTGGCGGCGTTGGTGGGACCGGCTCTTTGGTGGCGTGCACGGGTGTACAGTGGTACGTTCGAGCAGCGACAAACCGCCTACCACCAATGGCATCATCTGTTCATACAATTTAGCGATTCAGAATTCGGTTTCTACCTGGCTCAACTCGAGAAAATGGGATTGCCTGATCCTCGACGAGTCGCACCAGCTCAACAATATAGCCGCGCAGCGGTCCAAGCTCATTTGGAGGCGTCTTGCCCCATCTGCGCGGCACGTCTGGTGTCTGAGCGGGACGCCGATGCGCAACCATCCCGCGGAATTCTTCCCGTTTCTCTCCGCGTGCGGGGCTTATGTGAAAAGTTACTGGGATTTTGTGTCCGAGTATTGTGTGACGTTCGAGACGGTCTACGAGACGAAAGTGTGCGGCATCAAACCGCACAAATTGCCGAGGTTCAAGGAACTCATCACGCCGTACATTCTGAGACGGACAAAGGAGCAAGTCTTGGCTGAATTACCAAAACTCACATTTGAACTGTCACCGGTGTTGCCGGCAAAGGTTGACGTGAATCAGTGGTATTCCAAAGTCACGATGGGGTTGGAAACCGAAGACGAGCTCTTCGCGAAAATTGCGCAAGAAATACGGGGGGTGGAGCAAGTACTTCAGTTGCTCAACGGGAAAGGCGAAGCGGCGGACGCCCTGGCGGCGCTCCAAACGACGACGATGGTATCCCGGCGGTATATTGGGCTACAAAAAACCCCATCGGTCTGTGAGCTGATTAAGGAAGAATTGTTGTCCGGCGCCTATCGGAAAATAATTATTTTTGCCTGGCATCGGGACGTTATTGAATATACGCGGCTCCTGCTTGCGGAGTTTCAACCGCTCGTGTTGTACGGGGGTCAATTGCTGACAAAGCGGGACGCCAATATCCAGCGGTTTCAAAAGTATCAGAATTATCGAGTCATGATTGCACAGATTGCGGCGGCGGGCGTGGCGATTGATCTGACAGCGGCGTCGGAAGTCGCCATGCTCGAAGCCTCCTATGTTCCCGCCGATAACGCTCAAGCGGTGATGCGGGCACATCGTTATGGGCAAAAAGAGGATGTCCGTTGTCGATTTTTTACGCTCCCAAACTCGATTGATACCGACGTGATGAAAATCCTGCAACGGAAAACGCGGGATATTTCGGCGGTCTTCAAGGAGTTGGAGCAGAAAGGCTAGCGATGATAGAGATACGACTTCAATGCGAGTCAGTGGCGGAGCTGCAAGATCAATTAGCGCGGGTGTTGAGAGAGTTGTCAGCTATGGCCCCGCCACCAGTGCCGACCGGGCTTGACCTTCCCCCGGCAGCCACGACGGGGCCTGCACCGGCTGCAACCGAGGAACCGCCAAAAAAGGGTCCAGGACGTCCAAAAAAGGAGACGAAGACGGTAGCGCCGCCGGCGGTACCGACGGGCGCTCCTACGCCGGCCGCTCCGGCCTTTGTGGATCCCTTTGCCGTACCGGGGGCCCAAGAGGCACCGGCTGTCACATATACCAGAGATGAAGTGATGAGCGCGCTGAAGGAAATTTCAGCGGTGCGCACGGGCGACATGGACCCCACTGCCGGGGCCCGGCGCGTGTATGACGTGTTGCAGCGGGCGGGGAAGCTGAATAATGTTGCCGAAATTAAGCCGGAGCATTATCTGGCGATTATGCGCGAGGCGGGTTTTACTCCGTCAAAGATCTAGTCTCGCGCGGTGGGGCCGGGGGCGAAAGACAGAGCGTCCCCGGTTCTCACTCAGAGAGAAAGGACTTGTGACCATGACACTACCGATCCATTCCCCGACCGGGGCGAGCTCGATGGAACGATGGGAGCAGTGCCCCGGCTCGATTCGACTGAGTACCGGGCTTCCCGAACCGGAGCAATCTGAAGCGGCGAAAGAAGGGACACTCGCGCATGAATGGGCCGAACGGGCGTTGAACGAAAAGCCCTGGCCTATCGGGAATAGCGAGATGCACCAGCATGTCGCAACGTACGTCGCTATTTGCAATAGCTATTTTCAACCTCAACACCAGCAGCTCGGCGCCGAGCGGGGGATTGAATTTCGATTTGATCTGACGTGGCTGATTGCCGGGATGTACGGCACGAGCGATTATTGGGTGTATTGGCCATGGCTGAAAAAACTCGTGGTGTTGGATTTTAAATACGGAGCGGGGGTCTATGTGTCAGCGAAAGACAACCCCCAACTGTTGTACTACGCCCTTGGCGTGATTCTTTCGCACCCCCATTTTGACATCGACACGATCGAACTCGGCATTGTGCAGCCTCGTTGCACGGGTACGGATCAGCAGCCTTTTCGGTCTGTGGAGGTACCGATTGCCGACATGTGGGCCTTTCGCTTACGGCTCATCCGGGCGATTGCCGCGACCACAGCCCCGGACGCGCCTCTCAAAACTGGTGAGCATTGCCGCTGGTGTCGTGCTGCTGCGATATGCCCTGAAAAAGAGAAAGAACGAGACCTTGTCCTCCAATCGGAATTTCAAACCCTCACGATCTCGCAAAGTTACAACCCGCAAAAACTTTCAGAAGCCTTAGACAGACGGGAAATGCTCAAAGCCTATTTGAAGGCGCTCGATGAATTCGCCTTGACCGAATTGCAAGCGGGCAAACTCATTCCCGGATATAAATTGGTCAATAAAAAAGGCGAGCGGTCGTTTAAATCCATGGCGGATTTTAAAGCGGCTATGGCGAAGGCGGGCTATCAAGAATCCGATTGGTTAACGGAACCGGAAGTGATGTCACCGGCGGCGCTAGAAAAGAAATTTCCTCCCCTCAAGAAAGTTTTTAAAGACTCAAATTTGAC
>DASVYI010000222.1:0-4245 GCA_036392275.1 Nitrosospira sp.
TGGAAGGATAAATCATGAGTAACTTAAGCTTATTCGAATCTCTGCTTAATTGTGGCACGGTGGAAGAACTCCACAGCAGCGCCACAGGCATCGCCCGCCAGATGGGATTCGAGCATTTCCTCTACGGCGTGCAGGTCAATACTTCGCTCACCCGGCCTTACCGGTTCATCCTCAGCTGTTATCCGGAGAATTGGCGCAAGCATTACGACGAGGAAGGTTATGCAAATATTGATCCAACCGTCGCGCATTGCGCCAAAACATCAATCCCCATTATCTGGAAGAATGAAATCTTCAAGGGACGCAAGGAAGCACGGGTCAGAAGCGAAGCAAAAGATTGCGGTCTGGTGAGCGGAGTCAGCTTTCCGGTTCATGGCAGCCGCGGGGAAGCCGCGATGCTAAGCCTTTCCACCTCCCGCGAGTCGCGCGAAGCCCAGGATGATATCGTCGCCATGATGGGCAAGGCGCAGCTATTAACCTGTTATCTGCATGAAGCGGTGCAGCGTATCGTTCTCAGCAAAGGACCCATTCCCTTGAAAAAAATCAACCTGACCGAGCGTGAAAAAGAATGCCTGCTGTGGGCCGCGGAAGGCAAGACCGGCTGGGAAATCGCCAATATCATCAAGATTTCGGAACGCACCGTGACGTTCCATCTTCAGAATGCGGTTCAGAAATTGGGTGTGGTCAACCGGCAGCAGGCGATCTCGCGCGCGCTCTCCATGGGCCTAATCGAACCTCAAGCTATTCTGTAGCGCTCCCGGGCGGGAGGCTCGGCGCTGTGTACAGCTTTCCAAGCTCCACCATTATGGGAGCATGATCGGAAGGCCGTTCGAGTTTGCGCGGGGTTTTGTCTATGACGCACGCCGTGCAGGTTTTTGCCAGTTCGCTGCTCAGCAGGATATGGTCGATCCTCAAGCCCATGTTGCGGCGAAAGGCCATCATGCGGTAATCCCACCATGTATAGGATTTTTCCGGTTGCTCAAACAGGCGAAAGCTGTCCAGCAGACCCAGGTTGAGCACTTCCCGGAACGCCTCACGCTCCGGCAGACTGAATAGAACCTGCCCCTCCCATAATTTCGGGTCGTGTACATCGCGCTCGTCCGGCGCAATGTTGAAGTCACCCAGCAATACCAGTTTCTGGTGCCTGGCGAGCATCTCCCCTATCCAGTCTTTGAGCGCCGCCAGCCATCTCAACTTGTATTCATATTTTTCCGACCCAACTTTTTCGCCGTTGGGCACGTAGATGCAAATTACCCGAACGTCATCATAAATCGCCGAAAGCACCCGCTTTTGCGGGTCGTCCAGGCCAGGTATTCCGGTGACGAGTTCGATCCCCGGCCGCTTGCTGAGTACCGCAACGCCATTGTAGGTTCTCTGGCCGGTATAAATCGTTTGATATCCGCTGGCTGCGATTTCGGCCACCGGACAATTTTCATCCTGCAGCTTGGTTTCCTGCAGGCACAACACATCGGGCTGATTCACCGTCAGCCAGTCGAGCACATGCGGGAGGCGAACTTTGAGAGAGTTGACGTTCCAGGTGGCGATCTTCATGCCGCAATTTTACCAAATTGCGAATGTCGTGAATAAGTGATGCACGCACATACGGCAAAGCTGCCGGATGGAGTTTTCCGATTTATGTTGTGCTATCATGGTTCATGCTTGCCGTCCCGGAATGATCGTTGCAGAATAATCCTAAAAGGCATGAGTGACCATGAACACTCCAGATGACCCGGAGTTTGGCATAGCCGATTGGCAACGGCTGCTGCGTTCGATCGGAGAAGATCCTACACGCCAGGGGCTGGTCGATACACCAGGCCGCGTTTCGCGCGCCTGGGCTCATTGGACGCGCGGCTACAAGCAGGATCCGGCCGCTATTTTGAAAACATTCGCCGACGGAGGCGAATGTTACGATGAGTTGATCGTGGTCAGGCAGATACCGGTTTACTCGCATTGTGAGCATCACCTTGCTCCATTTTTTGGTCATGCCACCGTAGGCTATCTTCCCAGCGGGCATATTGTCGGACTGTCGAAATTGACACGCCTGGTCAATTGTTTCGCCGCACGGTTACAGGTGCAGGAACGCTTGACCCAGCAAATTGCACAATCACTGCTCGAGCATCTGCAACCCAAGGCCGTCGGGGTAATCATCCGCTGCCGTCACATGTGTATGGAATCGCGGGGAATTGCGGTCGCGGGTGAGGAAACGGTCACGTCTGCCATGCTGGGTGACCTGAAGACGAATGCGGCTCAGCGCGCCGAGTTCCTGGCACTGGCGGAACGGCCCGACTAGGCGGGCAAGCGACAGCCGCAAGTCATAGCTCTGCGGTATCAAGTCCGCGGCGTCCGCGGCATGTAAGCCTTCAGGGTAACAGAGCCCATATGGACGGGAACGTCCACCCTGCCATTACTTTTGACCTGCCAGCAGCATTTCGGCTGCATGCTTGCGCGTCGTGTCGGTGATTTTTGCGCCGCCGAGCATGCGCGCGATTTCTTCAACACGTTCCTGCTTGTCAAGCACGGTGATGCGGCTCGAAACTTTTTCATCGCGGGCGGGATCAGCCGACTTGGTGATTTGCCATTGACGATCTCCCGCCGAGGCAACCTGCGCAAGATGCGTGATGCACAAAACCTGGCGTTCCTCCCCCAGCTTTTTGAGCATGCTTCCCACGATTTCCGCCACTCGCCCGCCAATACCGGCGTCAACTTCATCAAATATGAGCGTGGGCGCCGCCCCGAGTTTACTCGTGATGACGTGGATCGCCAGACCGATGCGCGACAACTCCCCGCCGGATGCGACCTTGGCCAGTGGCCGCAGTGGTGACCCCCGGTGGGCGGAAACCTGGAACTCGATCTGCTCCGTGCCATTTGCGTTACCGCGTTCGAGCGGTGTCAGCGCCACTGAAAATTCACCGCCCGCCATCGCCAGCGTCTGCATCGCGGCAGTAACCTGTTGCGCAAGCACCCCGGCCGCCCTGCTCCTCTCGGCAGCCAATTGTTTTGCAAGCCTGCGATACTCGTCCAGCGAAGCTGCCTCTTCCTTCGCCAGCGCTTCACCGTCCTCTTTATGGCCAAGTCCGGCCAGTTTATCGGTGATGGTTTGAAGCAAATCCGGCAGTTCAGCAGGAGCAACGCGGTATTTTCTCGCGGCGCCATGAATCGCCGCCAGCCGTTCCTCGACTTCTTGCAGACGCTGCGGATCCGAATCGAGACGCTGCTGATAACGCCCAAGTTCATACACCGCTTCCTGCAGCTGAATCTGCGCGGGCTCCATCAGATCGAGCAAGGGTCTGAGATTGCTGTCGTAATCGAGCAAATGGTTCAGGCGTGAAATTACCGAGTTGACTTGCATGAGCGCGGCCGATTCGCCTTCCGATAGCGCTTCCAGTCCCATCTGGGCGGCTTCAAGCAGGCTTGCAGCATGAGATAGGCGGCTGTGATCGGTTTGCAGCACCTCCCATTCGCCCAGCGAAAAACTCAGTCTGGAAAGCTCGTCCGCTTGCCACTCAAGATGTTCACGTTCCTGTATCAGCGCATCCGAATTTTGTGCCCATGCAAGATGCCGGCGCCGTGCATCGTGCCAGCGGTGATAGGCTTCCGCTACGCGCCGCGCCAATTCCCGATTACCGGAAAAAGCGTCGAGCAGGTCACGCTGGGCCTCGGCGCGCAGCAGTGACTGATGCGCATGCTGGCCCTGAATATCTACCAGTTGCTCGCCGGCTGCACGCAATTGCTGCAAAGTGGCGGTGCAGCCATTGATGAAGCTGCGTGATCGCCCGCTGCTATCCACCAGGCGGCGCATCAGACATGCTCCGGTATCACCGCTATCGCTTTCAAACCCGTTCTCGCGCAGCCACGCCATCAACTCCGGCAATCCGGTAATGTCGAATTCAGCACTGATTTCGGCGCGCTCACAGCCATGGCGCACGTCATCTGCGTCGCTGCGCTCGCCCAGGACGAGTGACAGCGCATCGATCAGGATAGACTTGCCCGCGCCGGTCTCGCCGGTAAGCACGGTGAAACCCGGCTCAAATTCCAGCTCCATATGGTCGACAATGACAAAATCCCGGATGCTCAGAAACTTTAGCATGGCGGGTTTAACCTAAATCCGGCAGTTGGACGGGGTGGGGTGTGCGGTTTTTGGGGCACAGGGCAAGACGCAACGACGCGGAATGGCTATTCCATTCCAAGGAGTTGCAACGCAGCCATGTGCCACAAAAAGCGTGCAATCCGCCCCGTAGCGAACTCACC
>DASVYI010000223.1:0-5492 GCA_036392275.1 Nitrosospira sp.
GATGGACCGGACTGCCATTCAACAAATTCGAACGGCGCTCAAGGACGTCGTGTCGAATCCGGTGTTGCCATTAAATACAGCTCTTTGGGTATTTGATAGCGAAGTGATAAAACTCCACGGGTTTTCGAGAAATGGACGGGATCTGGCAGCAGCCATCGATGAGATCGGGGCTCAGCCTCGGCAGGGTGACAAGGCGAAACTGTACGAAGCGATTGCACTGACGCTTTCCGAATTGCGCAATTATCGGACTGAAGGCTCCGAAAGGCTGATTCTCGTTACCGCCGGAAAAGACGGTGGGAGCAGTATTACCGAGCAGGTGGTCATCAATGAAGCCAATGCACAGAACATCGAAATCGATGTTGTTGCATTTGGCAATATTTCGGATGCAGGCTCCGAGCTGCTTGCCCGGCTGGCAAAAAGTACGGCCGGCCACTTCATTTTTGCCGGAAACGCATCGCAGCTTGCCTACGAACTGCGTAAGCTCCTTGATTTGACTTCTTTGCAAGTTGTCAATGTAATTTTTCAATACCAGGCCCCGGAAGAGCTTTACCGGGTAAATTCTGCACGGCTGGAGTTTGCGCCGGGTGATCAGACACCTGTTTCGCTGCCCATTGGGCGCGGACTTGCAGCTCCATGGGCAGCGCCGTTCGGTGGCGGTTTGTCGGATCATCCCGCGAGCAAACAAGAGGTCGGACGTATGATTTTCCAGTGGATCACAGTTGGTGCCACCGGATATATCGGATATCTGGCCGTGTATCTCCTGCGAAGAAAGCGGACCAAGCCCGTGCCGAAAGATCGCTCCGCACCCGGCAATGATAAAGATTCGAAGGGATCCTGAGTTCCATGTCCCGCTCGAGGCAGATGAGATGAAATTGGATGCGCAGAAACGTTGAACCCAAATCCGGCAGGAGGCCGCTCATTTTTCAATATATCGCTATAATTCATAAAGATTTTTCTAGACATCTGACGTTCGCCTACGTGGAGAGTTCGCTACAGGGCGGATTGCACGTTTTTTGCGGCATATGGCTTCGTTGCCCAGACACTGGTTCACCCGTGCCGCTCCCGATGAACCTTGGCGGAGAACTCGCATGAATCCGATCATTGACGCACTTTTGCGCGCCTTTCGAGATTTGTTTCAGCGCCGGGTTTTGTGGATCATGGTCTGGCCCATCCTGGCGTCAGTGTTGTTATGGTTTATTTTGAGCGTTACTTTCTGGGGTCTGTTCTCAGAGTGGATCGCAAGCATTTCAGCCGTGATCGGTGTTCAGTCCTGGCTAGAAGGCATGGAGTCGAAATGGGTCATGCTTGGGATTCAGGTCGTGATGCATCTGGTCCTGCTTCTGCCTCTTGTTTTTTTGACCGCGCTGGTAATGACCGCCCTGTTCGCCGCGCCTGCGCTGGTCCAATTGGTGGGTGACCGTGACTATCCAAAGCTCAAGCAGGAACACGGCGGCAATTCTTTCGGCAGCCTGATCAATGTTCTGCTCGCGATGCCAATTTTTACCGCCATATGGCTGATCACAGCGCCCTTGTGGTTGGCTGGCGCGGGTGCGGTTTTGCCGTTCATTGCTTCGGGGTATCTGAATCAGCGGCTGTTTCGTTATGATGCATTGGCCGAGCATGCTACTCTCGAAGAAATGAATGCCATCTTTTTCGTTTATCGCACATCGTTGTGGGGCTTGGGGCTGTTAACCGGCCTGGTACAGTTTATACCAATCGTGAATGTGTTCGCACCGGTATTGACCGCGTTGGCATTTATTCATTTTTGTCTGGCCCGCCTCGAGCAGCTGCGCCGTTCGCCGCGCGAGGTATTGTTGAAGACTACCTAGCAGTCTGTCGGACTTGAAGGGAATCGGCTGCAAAAGCGTCTGGCTGGCCCATATTTAGCTGCTTTTTTGACCAATAGAATAACTATTGGCCCGCAAAATCGTCAAAATCTGTGCTCGCCCAGCCACTTTTTCGCTTCAATTCTTCAAGTCCAACGGGCTGCTAGGCCGCTTCATCGCGCAAAGCAGCTGCGCGGCCCCTGTCAATGTTCACGCTCTTCAATATTATCAGGCCGATGATGAAGTAGCTGCCGGTGATCAGCATGGCCAGCCGATGGTCACCCCCCGAAATCCAGCTTACCAACCCATAAGTCACGGGCCCGAGTATGGATGACAACTTTACCGCAAATCCCCAAAGCCCGAAAAACTCGGCTCGCCTCGAATCCGGGCTAAAATAACCAACCAGAGCCCTTCCCGCCGATTGCGAGGCCCCCAGACACAGCCCGGCAACATTCGCCGCCAGCCAGAACATCGGGCGGGTATCCGCCATCCAAGCCAGCAATATCATGACGATCCACCCTGCAAGCGTCAGCGTCATGGTGCGGATATGCCCTATCCTGTCCTGCATATTGCCGAAGGTAAGCGCACCGGCCGAAGCCGTGATATTGACAACCAGCACGAGAAGCATGGTATCGGCTGTGTCAAAACCCATTACCTGCTGAGCATAGATCGCCGCCAGCGTAATCACAGTCTGAATACCTGCCTGATAAAACACGAGGCAGACAAGAAAGCGCATCAAATCTTCATAATTACGCATGTGACCGAGCGTTTCACCCAGCCGGCCAAGCGACTCCCGAATCACACGGCGTCCGGGATGATGGGGCTGGGGTAGCGCCCGTTCTTTCAGATAAAGAAAGGTTGGAATGCTGAATACCGCAAACAAGCCGGCCGTGATCAACATGGTTACCGGAACGAACTGACCGGCCGGGAGTCCCTGCTCTTGAGCCCACGTTACATAAGCCAGCGACAGACCCAGGCTGACCAGGCCGCCGACGTAACCGAAACTCCAGCCCCAGCCGGAAATCTTGCCCAGCGCATCGCTTCGCGCCAATTCGGGTAAAAACGCCGCAATCAGGTTTTCGCCCGTACCGAAAAAAAAATTGCTGAGAACAATGAACACCGCGGCCAGCCACAGATCGCCGGGGCCGGCGAAGTAAAGCATCCCAGTAAAAAACACGCAGCCGATCGCACTCAGAAATAGCAGCCGTTTCTTTGCGCCGTATGCATCGGCATACGCGCCCAAAGCCGGCGCAGTGACAATGACGAGCCCGTACGACACTGCCAGCGATATAGTCCAGGCAAGCGTTCCCCAGCTCTCGTTCCTTGCGACCACCGCAACGAAATATGCATTGAAGATCGCGGTAATGACAACCGTCGTGTAGCCGGAATTAGCGAAGTCGAACATTGCCCATGACCAGACTTCCCGGCGGGACACTCCTGGCACAAGATACGGTGACCTATCCTTCAGGGGCATGGGAGCCAATCATGTCAAACGGATGAGTAAAAAGCATACGATCCCCAAAAGTATATGATCTCCTGAGGGCAAAGACTTTCATCGGCGAATACGGGACGAGACATGGGCCAAGTTTTGCCCAAATTTTATTAAGAAACATCGCTGAAGATGCCGTGGCCCGCGGAACGTCATGGATGAAAATCTAGACGGCAAGCTTAGAGGATCCGGGGGTTTCGACCCAAATAAGCATTAAACGAGCGCTACCATCGGCATACCGCTGCCCGCCCCCGACAGTCCAATAAAAGAGGGAAGCCAGCGATCAAGAATCACCGGCGGTCGATATCAGTGCTTCACATGCCCCAGCCCGCCGCAGACATTCACCAAAACGCCTATCAAGTTTAACATGCCCTCCATGAGCATGTTCAAATGCGCCTCGGTGGGCTCGGACACGCGCAACAACGACAGCGTAGCCTCCACGGGAATCTCACCGTGATTGATTTGATGATGGGCGAGATTCATCGCGAGCAACCGCGCGCATTCGGCAAGTTGTTCCTTCGTTGCTTTTCTTATCAGTATCTCCGCCAGTTCATACGTCTGATCCAGCGCTGTGTTGTCCCTCATAGGAGTCCCTGTTATTAGAAGTTTTCGGATCTCATTCGAACGATAAACCTGTCAAAGACATCCGAATATGCCCGATTCCGGTTGAATTGCCGCGCAATGCCATCCATGGATCAACCCCGCCGCGTGATGGCGCGCGCCAGTGCCGCGTAACTGCTGGTCGTGCAAAATATTCCTTCGGAGCGAATGAACCGGCCTCTATGTTAAACGCATCACCGGTTTTTACCATTGGACTGAAGTACGCCCCCGCGCGGTGAACATCCGCGGCCATTCACACCGGATGAAACGTTTTGCACCCCGTCACAATTTATTGCAAGAACAAAGGGGAAAAATGGAAGGATGCCGTGTTCAGCAAGCCACCGGGCAGCGGCCCGAACCGGCCATTCATGGTGTTACATCAGGATAACGTCATATTGTTCCTGGCTATAGGCCGCTTCGACCTGCAGGCTGATCGGTTTGGCTATGAAATCGGCAAGTTGCGCCAGGCTCTGGGATTCTTCGTCGAGAAACAGATCGATCACCTGTTGCGACGCGAGGATGCGGAACTCCCGGGCATCGAACTGACGGGATTCGCGCAGCAATTCGCGAAGAATTTCGTAACACATGGTTTGCGCCGTCCTCACCTTACCGCGGCCCTGGCAAGTGGGGCACGTCTCGCACAGGATATGAGCCAGGCTTTCGCGGGTACGCTTACGCGTCATCTCAACCAGCCCGAGCGCCGTAAAGCCATTCACCGTCATGTGTGTCCTGTCCTTCGTCAGCGATTTTTTGAATTCGGTCAGTACCGCGCTTTTGTGCTCCGCATCCTCCATATCGATAAAATCGATAATGATGATGCCCCCCAGATTCCGCAGCCGCAGCTGGCGTGCTATGGCCTGGGCCGCTTCAAGATTCGTTTTGAAAATGGTGTCATCGAAGCTGCGCACGCCGATAAACCCCCCGGTATTCACATCGATGGTGGTAAGCGCCTCGGTCTGATCGATAATGAGGTAGCCGCCGGATTTCAGATTGACGCGCCGCGCGAGCGACTTTTCGATTTCCTCTTCCATGCCGTACAGGTCGAATAGCGGGCGCTCACCCGCGTAATGATTTATCCGGTCCATCACGTTGGATATATAGATCTGGGCAAACGACTTCATTTTCTGAAACGTCTCGCGCGAATCCACCAGAATCCGCGCCGTGTCGTCATTGACGAAATCCCGCAAGACACGAAAGCTCAGATTCAGGTCCTGATAGAGCAACCCGGGTTTGTCGGTTGCAGATTTTTCCCTGATGTCGCGCCAGAGCTTGTGCAGATATTCGATATCGGTTCGCAGATCCTGCTCGCTCGCGGCCTCCGCCATGGTCCGGATGATAAAGCCACCTTTTTCCGCGAGTGGCAGCAGATGCTTCAGCTTCTCCCGAAGTGATTTGCGCTCGGTTTCATCCTCTATACGCTGGGAAATGCCGATATGAGATACCTGGGGCAGATAGACCAGCAGCCGTCCGGCAATGCTTACCTGGGTGGAAAGACGCGCGCCTTTGGTGCCGATGGAATCCTTGATGACCTGGACGAGAATATTCTTCCCTTCGTGCAGCAGCCTCTCAATAGGCTT
>DASVYI010000224.1:0-2505 GCA_036392275.1 Nitrosospira sp.
TGCCTTGCGCTGGACGAAATCCGTCGCCGTCGCGGGCGTGAAATAGGTGTTAACGGGCCCTAAAAGGTTCAGAGAGCTGAAAGCGAAGAGTAAGCGATCTGGATCCCGCCTGTTCCGGCGGGAAAAATATGTCCATTCGAACCGACGCGATCATTTTTGTGAACGTGAGGGGAACCCGGCATGACGTGTTCAACCGATAGATATGTCGCCACTTATGTGGTAGCCCCCCATTTGGGTCCGCCCGATTGCCAGATCGCGGACTTCATCGACATCCAGGCCGCTATCGATGCTCTCCCGCCCGCCGGCGGCAAGATCTTTGTCAAAGCGGGTAACTACAGCATCTCAAAGACCATTCAGGTCAAATCTGACAACATCCAGATTCAAGGCGAGGGTATGGGCATCACCACCATCACCGCAGATCAGGCGATGACTGATAGCCCGGCGCTGGAGGTTTACGATTCGAATGTTGGTTACGATCTGAGGCTAGCGGCTGATACGGCAAAGGGCGATACGACCCTTCTGCTGGCTTTACAGGATGCCACCCGCGTGACCCCGGGCGACGCCATCCTTCTGTACTCGGACCGGCCGGTCGATTGCGAGCACACCGGCAAGCATGCAGGAGAAATCAAGCGAGTTGTAGCGGTCGACAAGCAAACCGGCATCATTACACTTGACGATCAGATCTACGATGCCTATTTGATCGGGGACACGGCAAAACTCGCCAAAATTACGCTGTTACGCAATATCCGGCTTGCCGATCTTTCGATTACGACGCAGGCGCGCGTCTATCACGGGGGGCGTGGCCTGACTCATTTCAGGTTCGTCGACAATTTGCAAATAGAGCGTGTGGAGGCACATTCCGCCTACGTTTCGGGTATCGAGTTAGTATCGGTAATCAACTCAGCTGTTGCCGGCTGCTATGTGCATGACATTCACGATGTAGACCCCCCCAAAAATGTCCGCTATGGGATTGTGGTCGGATCCGCCTCGCAGGCGATCAGCATAAGCGGCTGCCGCTTTGCACACACGCGCCACGCCGTCACAACCGGGGGTAGCAGTGGCCCTCTTGCCAATGGGGTGCAGCGCAACATTATTGTTTCCAACTGTACTTCGGTGGCGTCCGACACAGCGCATTTCGATACGCACGATCCGGCAGAAAACGTGAGCTTTGTAGGTTGTGTGGCGATTGGCGGGGTACCCGCTGCCCAGATTGATCCCA
The DNA here is from genome assembly GCA_036392275.1 of Nitrosospira sp. GTDB lineage: Bacteria > Pseudomonadota > Gammaproteobacteria > Burkholderiales > Nitrosomonadaceae > Nitrosospira. The sequence goes on from DASVYI010000224.1 coordinate 1,220, forward strand.
GCCGCTTCTCGAATGAGGTGGAGGTCGTTGGGTTCCAAATGCGAGGGGCAAGCGGCTCCATCGTAGGGTGTTCGGTACTGCAAGCGATTGGCAAGGGCATCATGATTTTTGAAGGCCATAACGGTACCCAGCCGTGCCACGCCGGATCCGACGGCGCCACCATTACTGGAAACATGATATCGGGCGTCAAATCGGTGACGGACCGCTCCGGAAAAGATAGTCTTGGCATAGGAATTTTCCTTGATTCTTCGGGTACCTCGCGCCACACGATCACGGGTAATGTGATCAAGCAATGCGAAGGCTCGGCGATTGCGGGAGCGGGTAACAACAGCGACATAGAAGTGAGCGGGAATGTCATCGATGGTACGAATCTCAAGGTGTCCGGCGCCAGTATTTCCTTTGATAATGCGGCACGGATTACGATCAGCGGCAACAAGATTATCAACAACAAGACGGGGCGCCCTATCGAAATGAAGGGCACTTCCGAGGATTGGCACATCGCTGACAACTTCCTTGCTCAAAACAAGGATAACAGTCCGGCCCCGCTGAGCAACGATGCCACAGTCATCAACAATGCCGGCTATAACCCCGTAGGGATCGTCGCGAGTCCATGGCATCCGAACGGAGATCTGACGAACGACGGCGGGGGAAGTACTGTCCCAACGAGCGGAAAGGTCTACACCGTGAGACAAACTCCCAAGACCATCATCGTTACACAGGGCGATGTCACGGAAATTGCAATCGACGGAATGGTGACGGGTCTTTCGGCCGGTGTCTTCAAGCTCGGAATCGGGGAAACGATCGCGCTCGATTATCAGTCCGCGCCGGCAACGAAGGTCTGGGTGGATTAATTTTGGATAATCCCCTGGCAGCCTGTCGGACTTGAAGAATCGAAGCGAAAAAATGGCTGGGCGAGAACAGATTTTGACGATTTTGCAGGCCAATAGTTGTTCTATTGGTCAAAAAAGCGGCGAAATATGGACCGGTCAGACGCTTTTGCAGCCGACTTCCTTTAGGTCCGACAGGCTGCTAGGCGGCTCTTCAGCCCCTGCGCGCGTGACAAGTGCTGGCGGCCATTTTGTGGCCATTTCCGCCGCTTGCCCGGCGTTCATGGACCAGCCTGTGGATTTCTCTCAACCGGCAAAACGGTCCCGCAACCTGTATCGCCATCATCTCGCGTCCTAATGGATTATCCGGGTTAATTTGGATTGGTAATGACTTTGACGGGGTCTTCTGCCCCTGTTTTGCGGATATATTTATAAGGAAGGGTGTCTGAGTCTGATCCG
>DASVYI010000225.1:0-1961 GCA_036392275.1 Nitrosospira sp.
TAGCTGGCCGGAAATTTTTGTCAATGTTTTACGTCACGGGTCTGCGTGTCCGCCTACACAAGTTGTTGCGGAAATACTTGACGTGCCGCCAAAGGGCTCAAAACCCCCGGCAATGGCCGAATTTCACGGATCAGAGTTGTGGAAAAGCTGAGGACGGGTGAGGAAATCAGGACGCTATTCCGCAGGCCAGAGATCCAGCGAGGTTCTGGTAAGTATCTGTTCCCGAATGTCAGGCGAGAGAGGCAGGGACTGAAAATCCTGCAGGTTGACGCTTATATCCGGCACCCCGGGCCCGGGCCAGTCCGTGCCAAACAGAGTCTTGGTGGCGATCTCATCGAGGCGGGGGAAATACTTGAGGAGAGTCTTGGGGGGAATACCGCTTATGTCCAGGTAAACATTTGGATGCCGGCGCACCAGAAAGAATGCGGTCTGCATCCATAGAGGCCGCCCACCGTGGGCAAGCAGGATTTTCAGTTTAGGAAAATCTACGGCTACATCGTCCACGTAAATGGGATCGCCATACTTGTTGCGCGCTCCAGGAAATACCGAAGTGCCGGTATGAAACATGACCGGGATACCATTGGCTTCTGCCGCGCGGTAAATAATTTCCAGCTCTTTTACGCCACTAAGATAGTCATTGGGATAAAGCAACTGGTGTGGTGGATGAATTTTGATCATCCGGATCTTAAGACGCAAGATCTGCTCGACATCGGCAAGAATGTTGGAGGTGTGGCGTGGATGGAGGCTGCCGCAGGGAATCAGCCGCGCCGGATTGGCCTTGATGTAGTCGGAGACGAATTGATTCACCTCTGACGTAAATCCAATCACCTCCGGCGCGACATAGTTGATGAGAACAGCGCGATCGATCCCGACGTGATCCAGGTGCTCGAGAAACGCCTTAGGGGAACGGCAGAATTCGGCGATCTGGTCGAAGTTCCTTCGCTTCTTCTTCATGAGTTCCAGCGCCTGCGGCTTGAACATTTCTAAAGGCTGGATGTGGATGTGGCAGTCAGTGATCAAAGGGAGTTCTCAGTTCTCGGTTTGGCACGAAAAATCAATTTTTCGTTGCGTCGAGTAGGGCCCGTCTGGTGAAAACCCGAATCATTTCTCGACGATACTCTGGTGTCAAAGCAGAGGTTGTCAGAGGTTTGGCCGTCTTGGCCGCCAGATCACCGATCGCGCTGGCAAGCACCTCGTCAATCCGCTTGCCCTGCAACATCTGGGCTGCTCCCTTCACCAGCATCGGCGAGGGATTCACGGCGGTAATGGCGACCCGGCCTTCTTTGACGTGCCCATTCTCCCGTTTCAGAGCAACCGCCACTCCCGCCAGCGGGTAATCAATCGAACCGCGAATACGCAGCTTGCGATAAACACCGCGATATCCTGCCGATTCAGCCGGGAGAAAAATGCGCGTGAGCAGTTCGTTTGACTTGAGTACTCGATACGAATCTCCCAAACCGGTGTAGAAATCCGATAAAGGCATACGCCGAAGCCCCGACGGCCCAGCAATTTCTATTTCCGCACTCAGGCACAGGAGTGCGGGTGGCGTATCACCAGAAAATGCCGCCCAGCATTTCGTACCTCCGGGAGCGACATGACACAAATCGCCGTCTTTCTTAATGCAGTAGCCGCAGGCCTTGCGCCAGGTCAGCGACTGGTTGTACCACAGGCAGCGGGTGTCGAGGCAGATATTGCCGCCGATCGTAGCCATGTTGCGAATGACCGGCGATGCGACTGTTGCCGCCGCCGCAGAGAGAACGGAAAAGCGTTCTTGCAAGACAGTTGAATGCTCGACCGCGCTCAATGTAGTCAGGGCGCCGATGCTGATCCCGCAGTCCTGCTGCGGCTCGATCCCTTTCAACTCGGCGATATGACGAATATCCAATACACACTGCGGTTCGAATAATCTTTGCCGCATCGAAGGAATCAGGTCGGTTCCGCCGGCGATTATTCGAAGACGG
>DASVYI010000226.1:0-1922 GCA_036392275.1 Nitrosospira sp.
CCATCGGCCTGGCTTTCATGTTCATGGAAATTGCTTTCATTCAGAAATTCGTCCTGTTTCTGGCTCATCCCTTGTATGCAATCGCCGACGTGCTATGTGCTTTTCTGGTATTTGCCGCTGCGGGAAGCAGGCTCGTCGGCCGATACCGCGGAAACACGGCCGGCAGCCGGCATGTAATCATTGCGGTAACCGGGATAGCCGTTTTATCGGTGCTCTATCTCGTCATACTGCCTGACCTGTTCCAGATGCTCATCCATTTGCCGGATGCGTCAAAAATAGCGATTTCCGTTGCGCTGATTGCGCCGCTGGCTGTCTGCATGGGAGTGCCATTCCCCACGGGAATGGCGCGGCTGGCAAGCGCTGCGCAGGACTCGATACCCTGGGCGTGGGCTGTCAATGGTTTCGCCTCGGTAACAGGCGCGGTCCTCGCCACGCTGCTGGCCATCCACCTGGGATTCGCCGCGGTAATCCTGCTTGCGGTCCTGATCTATGGGGTGGCTGCGGTCGCCCTGACACGATTCACTTAGGTCCAACCTCGCCGCGCAGAGCTCAGGTGAACTCATGGAAGCTCATAGAAGCTCATAGGGGTAGGCGGACCGGAGTCCAGCAGGATTATCTCCGGGTATTTATTCAAGCTTTTTTGCAGCAAATTATAGATATCCAGATCGAAGCTGATGGATGGATTCGGCGATGAATGCTCATGCATGATTTCTTCGAGTTCTCCTTCATCTTCCGCAGTTCCAAGATGGCACCAATGCTCGAAAATATGGAGTTCGCCGCGGCCGGTATCTTCGTTGAGTTCACGAATGCCGATCTTGCCGGGATAAGGCCAGCTCTTCAGGCGATAGGGGATCAGTGCCTGCCTGAGGCGCAGATAATGAAGCTCCGGAGATTCCTTGCCTGCACACACGCCATCGCAGCGTTTGAGCTGATGGGCAAAGCACGTACCCTTACCGCCTTCGATTCCCAGCATTCGGGGGCAGAGCCGGTTACCGGTGGCTATTCCGCGAAGCGCTTCGATGGCTGCCTTTTTTGACCGGAAGAGGCCGTACAGATATTCAAATAGCGCGGGGTGGATATCATCACCCGAAAGGATATTGACCAGCGGGATCTGGTTGGGTCCCCTCGCCAGGCTCAACGAGAACAAATCTCCTGAAGAGCGTAACCGGCGGTTATGGATGGGCCGGCGCGCCTTGATCAGCCGGGATTCCAGCAGGAGCGCACCCAGCTCTCCGGCAGTTTCCGTCCATTCGACGCGATTGACCTGCCGCCCGATGTGCATGTCCTTGCTGGATGCGTGGTCCCCGCTGAAATGCGACATGACACGGGATCGCAGCGTGACGCTTTTTCCGATATAGAGCGGCAAATCATTTTCGCCATAGAAGAGGTACACCCCGGGGCCGTCGGGAATCTCATCCAGGAAGGCGGTATCCAGACCGGAGGGCAGACTCGGTCCGTTCGACAACGAAGTGACTGCCTCCAGAAGCCGGCTTTCTCCCAGTTCGCGTTTGGCCAGTTCAAGATAAGCCACGACAAGCTCGACATCGCCCATCGCTCTGTGACGGGCGCGGCTGGCGAGCCCGTGGCGATGCATGATCGCGTCCAGGCCGTGTCCCTTATGCTGGGGATAGAGCTTGCGCGACAGCTTGACGGTGCACATGACCTTCTGGCGAAGGACTGCGCCGAGCCGCCTGAATTCGCTCTTGAGAAAGCCATGGTCAAACCGGACGTTATGCGCCGCCAGCACCGCGCCTTCGATATAGCCGTACAGTTTGCCGGCGATATCCTCAAAGGCCGGCGCGTCGCTGACCATCTCGTTGGTGATGCCTGTCAGGCGCGAAATGAAAGGGGGGATGCGGATACCCGGATTGACCAGCGTCTCCCAGCGATCGGTTTCTATCCCGTCTTCAAAACGGATCAGA
>DASVYI010000227.1:0-4630 GCA_036392275.1 Nitrosospira sp.
GGATGAATTTGCATTCGCCAGAGTGCTCCACGTGTTGGGCGTGGTATTGTGGATCGGCGGCGTGGCCATGGTCACGACCGTGCTGATCCCGGCCATGGCGCAGATGAGCTCGGCTTCCGAGCGGGCGGGATTCTTCGGCCGCATCGAAAGCCGCTTTGCTCCCCAGGCGCGATTTACCACGTTGCTGGTTGGCTTGAGCGGTTTCTACATGGTTCACTTGCTCGACGCATGGCATCGATTCACGGAATTGCGTTTCTGGTGGATGCACGCCATGGTGCTGGTATGGCTGATCTTTACCCTGATGTTATTCATAGTGGAACCGTTGGTGCTGCGCCGGCAGATCAATGATACGGCGCAGCGTGACGCGGGAAAGACCTTCACGAGAATGCGGCGCATGCACTGGATAATGCTGGGCTTGAGCCTTATCGCGGTTGCGGGAGCAGTCGCCGGCAGTCACGGCTGGATGATGCACGGAGAATAGACATGAGCTACGCAGCGCTGAAAATGATTCATGTCACCAGTGTGGTGATCAGCTATCTGCTGTTTTCATTACGCAGCGTATGGATGATGCGTGGATCGGCCGCCCTGCAGCAACGCTGGGTAAAAATTACGCCGCACGTGGTAGATACCATATTGCTGACAAGCGCCATTACCCTGGCGATCCGGATCCAGCAAGACCCGATTCATGATTCGTGGCTCAGCGCTAAAATCGCCGGACTGCTGGTTTATATCGGTCTCGGGATGATGGCGTTAAGGTTCGGAAAAACCCGCAAAACGAGAATTTCCGAATGGATTGCGGCGCAGGCTGCCTTCCTTTATATTGTGCTGGTCGCATTGACAAAAAACCCGGTATTGCTTTTCTAGACAGATCGCACCGCGCTTATCACCGCGCTTTTCCGACAGAATATCCATTCCGCCACTGCATTTCAGTCGCTCCACTCAGCGGCCAATTCAAAAATTGCCTGAAACTCAACCACTTTGGCTCAACCATATCCGGCTCGGTCACCGTGCAACAGATGGACCGCCATCCGGCCCCGGCTTCTGATTTCGTCTTTTCATGATCCGATTTTCGGTATTAGGGTTGGGATCGGCTTGTTATAATTGCATATGTTCATTTTGCCCCCCCTCTTGAAAATTCTTCTCCCATGCTGACGCTGAGGCGCGGGTGGGTTTATGCGTTTGCCACGTTCTTCGCTCTGGCTTTGCTTGGCGTTTTGCTGGCCGGTTTTGCAGCGCTGGTTACCATCCCCACGCTGCCTTCGCTCGAAGCGCTGACCGATTACCGTCCGAAAATTCCCCTGCGGGTATACAGTGCCGAAGGTCTGCTGATCGGCGAATTTGGCGAGGAGCGCCGGGAAGTCATCAAGATCGGTGCGGCGCCGCAGCGGCTCAAGCAGGCAATCCTGGCCGCCGAGGATGACAGGTTTTACCAGCATGGCGGGGTCGATTACCTCGGCATTTTGCGTGCGGCCTATTCCAATTTCACCTCTGGTGGAATGCGTCAGGGCGCGAGTACGATTACCATGCAGGTTGCGAGGAATTTTTTTCTGACCAAGGAAAAAACACTGTCTCGAAAATTCAGCGAGGCCTTGCTTGCCTTCAAGATCGAGCACAGTTTGAGCAAGGACGAAATTCTCGAACTTTACTTCAACCAGATCTATCTCGGTCAACGCGCTTACGGGTTTGCCGCCGCGGCACAGGTTTATTTCGGCAAACCGCTGGGCGAGATCAACCTTCCCGAAGCCGCGATGCTTGCGGGCCTGCCCAAAGCACCCTCCCGCTACAATCCGGTAGTCAATCCCAAGCGGGCCAAGGCGCGGCAACTCTACGTGCTGCGGCGCATGCATGAACTGGGTTATATTTCCAGCCAGGAATTCAAGACGGCGGAAGCGGAGCCCGTTCGCGCCAAGCGCGAATCGCAGGAATTCATCATGCGTGCCGATTATGTGGCGGAAATGGCGCGCCAAGCCGTCTACGAGCGCCACCAGGAAGATACCTACACCAAAGGATTCAGGGTTTATACGACGGTGCGGCGGCAGGATCAGGACGCCGCTTACAAAGCCGTGCGCCAAGGCGTGATGGATTATGACAGGCGTCACGGTTATCGCGGCCCCGAAGGCTTCATCGATCTGACAAAAAATGGCGCCGACCGGGAAGAGTTTCTCGAAGATGCGTTACAGGAAGTGGCCGATAGCGATGACCTTCACGCTGCCGTAGTGCTGGCAGCCAGTGCCAAGCAGATACGCGCCTATCGCAAAGGCGGAGAAATCGTCGAAATCACTGGCGATGGCCTCAAGTTCGCGCAAAAATTTCTGGATGGTAAAGGTAGCGCCGGCAAGCAAAACATTCGGCCGGGCTCGTTGATCCGCGTGCGGAAGGTTGAAAAGAGCGGCTGGCAAATTGCGCAGCTTCCCCAGGTCGAAGCGTCGCTGGTTTCCCTGGATCCCCGAGATGGCGCAATTCGCGCCATGGTGGGCGGATTCGACTTCAACCGCAACCAGTTCAATCACGTGACACAGGCTTGGCGCCAGCCTGGTTCCAGTTTCAAACCATTCATTTATTCCGCTTCCCTGGAAAAAGGTTTTACGCCCGCAACGGTCATCAATGACGAACCGCTTTCCTTTACCGCCGAGGAAACAGGAAGCGATCAGTGGGATCCGCGCAATTACGATGGAAATTACGAAGGGCCATTGCGCATGCGCGAAGCGCTGGCAAAATCAAAAAATCTGGTATCGATTCGTATTCTTCAAGCCATGGGGGTCCAATACGCGCAGGATTATGTCGCCCGTTTTGGTTTTGACCCCAAGCAGCATCCGCCCTTTTTGTCCATGGCGCTGGGCTCGGGTTCGGTAACTCCAATGCAAATGGCCGTCGGTTACGCTGCATTCGCCAACGGCGGTTTTCGCATATCGCCCTATTTCATTGAACGCATAGAGGATAAGCGAGGCAATATACTGGAACAAACGAAACCCGTAGTGGCCGGATCCGGTGCCAAGCAGATCATCGATCCGCGCAACGCCTTTCTCATGACCAGCATGATGCAGGATGTCGTGCAGCGGGGCACTGCCACCAAGGCAAAGCAGTTGGGCCGTTCCGACCTGGCCGGAAAAACCGGCACCACCAGCAACTATGTCGACGCGTGGTTTTGCGGCTATCAGGCCGACCTGGTTGCAGTCGCCTGGATTGGCTTTGATACCCCCAGATCGCTAGGCAACAACGAAACCGGGAGCCACGCAGCTTTGCCCATGTGGACAAGTTATATGGGCAAGGCATTGAAAGGCATCCCGATGGCGGAATATGCGCCACCATCGGGCGTCACCGTGGCCAAAATCAATCCCGTGACCGGCTTGAGGGAAACGGAAGGAGGGATGACAGAATATTTTCTGGATGAACAGCTTCCTCCCCAGGCAGGAAACAAAGTAGAGGAAGCACTGAAGTCGGCCGAGGATTTGATAAAGGAATTCTTTTCGCAATAACCGGGTATCCGAACATCCCCCGCCAGCCGTTTTTCCGAATTTATCCTCACGGCCGCCGGCCGAATCGCTCGAAGGACTGCTCAACCACCCTTCAGCCAGTTCGCCGCATCCAGCGCGTAATATGTCAATATGCCATCGGCACCCGCCCGCTTGAAAGCCAGCAATGATTCAAGGACACAGGCTCTTTCGTCAAGCCAGCCATTCCGTGCGGCGGCCTTGAGCATGGCATATTCACCGCTGACCTGATAGACAAAGGTCGGCGCGCCGAAGCTGTCCTTGATGCGGCGCACGATATCGAGATACGGCAAGCCGGGCTTTATCATCACCATATCCGCGCCTTCCTCCAGATCCAGGCCAACCTCCCACAGCGCCTCGTCCGAATTGGCCGGGTCCATCTGATACGTGTATTTGTTGCCCGCGCCCAGGTTGGCGGCAGAACCCACTGCATCGCGAAAGGGACCATAAAAACTGGAGGCATATTTCGCGGAGTAGGCGAGAATCCGTGTATGGATATATCTGTTGCTCTCGAGCACGGTCCGAATCGTGGCAATGCGCCCGTCCATCATATCCGAAGGCGCCACGACGTCGGCGCCTGCCTGAGCGTGTGCCAGGGCCTGCTGCGCCAGGACCGTCACCGTTTCGTCGTTCATGACATAGCCGTTCGCATCGATCAGCCCATCCTGGCCATGACTGGTGTAAGGATCGAGCGCAACGTCCGTAATGAGCCCAAGTTCAGGAAAACGCCGCTTCAGCTCGCTTACCGTCCTTGGTACGAGTCCGTCCGGATTGAGGGCCTCGGCGGCATCCAGACTTTTAAGAGAAGGGTCGATGACCGGAAAAATCGCCATCGCCGGCACGCCAAGCTGAAGGCATTTCTCCGCCTGGTACATCAGCATGTCAAGGCTCTGCCGCATCACGCCGGGCATCGAGGATACCGCCTCCTCACGTTTGTTTCCATCGAGCACAAACACGGGATAAATCAGGTCGTCCGAACTTAAGCGACTCTCACGCATCAAACGGCGGGAAAACTCGTCGCGGCGCATGCGCCGCATTCTTTTCTGGGGAAATTGGTTGAAAACCGGCATGATGATTTTTGCGAAAAAAAGAAAAAATCGAAATAAGGGAACTTATCCCAAAATAATCTATCTTACTGA
>DASVYI010000228.1:0-9000 GCA_036392275.1 Nitrosospira sp.
CCGGGGATTATACACGAGCAGCGGTATCAGCATCAGCACCAGTATTGGCGTCGACATCAGGTAGCGGTGCAGGCTGAGCCGTTTCGCTCGTCGTCTGCGTTATCAGCCGCGTCACTGGAAACCATGCGCTGAAACAGCTGCCCTTGCCTTGCTCGCTGACGATTTCCAGGTTCGCCTGATGACAGGTGAGCACATGCTTGACAATGGCAAGACCCAGCCCGGTGCCGCCGGTTTCGCGCGAACGGCCACGGTCTACCCGGTAGAAACGTTCCGTCAGGCGCGGGATATGTTCGGGCTCGATACCGATGCCGCTGTCCTGTACCGCAAATACTCCCTGCCCATCACGGATGCTCCAGCTCAACGTGATAACGCCACCGTCGGGCGTGTAGCGCACTGCATTGCTGATGAGATTGCCGAACGCGCTGCGCAGTTCATCCGTACTTCCCAGCAACGTTGCATCCGAATCGAGGCTCAGGATGACAACATGGCGGCCGGCGCTCAGCGACCGCGCCTCATCATACAGTCCGCGCAACATTCCGGAGACATCGACATTTTCTTCACGAACGAGGTTTTCCGTATCTTCCAACCGCGACAGCGTCAACAGGTCTTCGACCAGGCGCTGCATACGCTTGGTTTGATCGGTCATCAGCGCAAGCGCCCACTTGCGTGTTTTGGGATCGGGATGGCTCTCGTCCGTTAGCGTCTCCAGAAACCCGCCGATCACGGTCAGCGGCGTACGCAACTCGTGCGAGACATTGGCGATGAAATCCCGCCGTATGGTTTGAATTCTCTCGAGCTGGGTCACATCGCGGCTGAGAAGCAACTTCTGTTTGTCGCCGTAGGGAACCAACTGCAGGGAAAGCGTCAATTCCTTTTGACGGGATTGCTTGATCACCAGCGGATCGCTGTAATTGCGGGCTGTCAGATATTGGGCGAACTGGGTCTGGCGCACCAGATTGGTGATATGCTGACCGGTATCCTGATTGGAATTGATGCCCAGGTGCTTTTCGGCGACGGGATTGCACCACTCGATACGATCCACCTCATCCATGATGACGACGCCTTCAGGCATGGCCGAGGTGGCGCGGCGCAGGCGTTCCAGAGCGGAACTGATTTGCTGGTAGCTGTGTTTCTGCTCGCGCGCGAGACGCGCCAGCCGCGCAAACACGTCTCCCCATTTACCGGAACTGTCCGGTAACGACGATTCTTCACCCTTGAGCCATTTGTCCAGCATCGCGAGCTGACGCCGGTAGTGGATGATCAGTAGCAGCAGCGCACCGCAACAAAGCGCCAGCGTTGCGATGGGACCCGGCGCCGTCAGGAGTATTCCGGTCACGACAGCTATCAGAACGACTGTGGCGAAGCGCTCCCAGAAACCGGACACGTAGTTATTTCGCAGTAAAGGGCTGCAAGAGCCGAATCATCTTCAGATTATTTCACACCGATTATTCCACACTCGCCATCTGTCCTGCCGACAAGCGGTAGCCGGACCCTCTCACGGTTTGCACCAGCCCATCCTTGTTCACGGGTTCCAGGGCCTTGCGCAACCGGCGGATATGCACATCCACCGTGCGATCCTCGACAAATACGTGGTCTCCCCACACCTGATCAAGCAACTGTGAACGCGTGTGCACCCGCTCGGAGTGAGTCATGAGAAAATGCAACAATCGAAATTCGGTGGGCCCCAGCGTGACTTCGCTATCTCTTGCGGTCACGCGATGGGTCGCCGAGTCAAGCCGCAATCCGCCGATCTCGACGATATCGTCTGCCGCTTCCGGCGAGCGCCGCCGCAATACCGCCTTGATCCGGGCGAGCAGTTCGCGCGGAGAGAACGGTTTGGTAATATAGTCATCAGCACCGATTTCCAGCCCCGCCACCTTGTCACTCTCCTCGGCGCGCGCGGTGAGCATGATGATGGGAATGGTTTTTGTGCGCGCGGTGCGGCGCAACACGCGCGCAAATTCGACACCATTCATCCCGGGCAGCATCCAGTCGAGCAGCACCAGGTTGGGCAGCGCGTCATTGATGATTTCCATGGCCTCTTCCGCGTTTCTTGCGCAAAAAACGGCGTGCCTGGCCTGCCGCAGGCTGAATGCGATCAAGTCCTGGATCGCGGGTTCATCTTCTACTACCAATATCGTTGCTGCCATTTCTCATTCCTTTTAACAGAATTTTCCTGTTATTTCAATTTTGTCGATGTTTCTATCATATGTACGGAATATTGCGATTTCGTGACATCGCAATCCCGGACGGAAGATCAGCGGACGGATCAGTTGTCAACCGAACCGTGATACCGGAACGGTTTTCATAAGACGATTATTGCCCGGTAATCGTTGACGTTGGTACGGGTCGGTCCGGTGACGATCAGATCGTCCAGCCGCTCGAAGAAGGTGTAGGCATCATTACCGGCAAGCAAGGTGGCCGCGCTGATACCCCGCCGCTTCGCGCGGCTCAGCGAATCGGGAGTGATGATCGCGCCAGCGTTATTTTCGGTGCCGTCCAAGCCATCGGTGTCACAGGCGAGTGCGAAGACATTTTCCATTCCCTCCAGTTCAATGGCCAGCGCCAGAAGGAATTCCGCATTGCGGCCACCACGTCCGTCCCTGCGCACGGTAACCGTCGTCTCGCCGCCCGAGATGAGCGCAATCGGCGGCTCCCATGGTTGTCCATGAAGCCGGACCTCCTTGACCACTGCTGCCAGCACCTTGGCGACGTCGCGTGCCTCGCCGGTGATGGCATCGCTCAATACCACAGCCGGCATACCCTCGTGTTGAAAATATTCTCTGGCCGCCAGGAGCGAGCCACGGGCGCTGGCAATCACGCGATTTTCCACCCGGTTGAAAGCGGCGCCGCCCGGTTTGGGCGTCTCCCCGATCTTGCCGTGAGCGCCTGCCAGCAAAGCTTCCATCACGGCAGCGGGCGCGTTTATCCGGTAATGGTCCAGGACTGCCAGTGCGTCCGAATAGGTTGTCGGGTCTGGCGCGCACGGACCGGAGGCGATATGCGTCGGGTCGTCACCGGCTACATCCGAGATGATCAGTGCCAGAACCGGCGCACGGCAGGACGCTGCGAGCCTGCCGCCCAGGACGGCGGACAGATGCTTGCGCACCGTGTTGATTTCCTGGATCGATGCGCCGCACCGGAGCAATTCCGTGGTGACGCTTCTCAGATCGTGGATCGAGACACCCTCAACCGGCAATGACAGCAGACTTGAGCCCCCGCCGCTCAGCAGGCACAGCATCAAATCGTTGGAACCGAGTTTTTGCACCTCGCGCAAAATGGTTTGCGTTGCTTGCTCGCCATGTTCATCAGGTAGCGGATGTCCCGCTTCCACCACATGTATTCTCTTCAGCGGCAAGCCGTGGCCATAGCGGGTGAGAACGATACCGTCCAGCGCGGCATCTTGCCGCGCGCCTTCTTGCCAATGGTTTTCGACCGCCGAAGCCATCGACGCGGCGGCTTTGCCCGCGCCAACCACGAGGGTTCGGCCTGGAGTGCGATCGTTGGGCGGGTTGGGCGGTAAATGCCGGGGCACGACACGCAGAGGGTCGGCTGCGGCAATTGCGGCGTGGAAGCTGTTGAGCAGAAGATTGCGGGCGTACTCCTGCGTGTCCATATTTGTTACCGGTGTGGATGGTGGCCCAGTGCGCCGAGCATTGTTTTCAGATAATGCCCGGTAAAACTTTTCTCATTCGCCACAATTTCCTCCGGTGTGCCTGTGGCAATGATTTCTCCGCCTCCCTCGCCACCCTCGGGTCCGAGATCGATGATCCAGTCGGCGGTCTTGATCACATCGAGGTTGTGCTCGATAACCACCACGGTATTGCCGTGGTCGCGCAAACGGTGCAGCACTTTCAGCAACATGTCGATATCCTGGAAATGGAGGCCGGTCGTGGGCTCGTCGAGAATATAGAGCGTGCGGCCGGTATCGCGCTTGGAGAGTTCCAGCGACAGCTTCACCCGTTGGGCCTCCCCGCCGGAAAGCGTGGTTGCCGACTGGCCGAGGGTGATATAACCAAGCCCGACATCCAGCAGGGTTTGCAGCTTGCGCGCGACCACCGGCACCGGGCTGAAGAATTCATGCGCCTGCTCGACCGTCATTTGCAGGATTTCGGTGATATTTTTTCCCTTGTACTGAATCTCCAGGGTTTCGCGGTTATAACGCTTGCCATGGCAGACGTCGCATGTCACATAGATATCGGGCAGAAAATGCATTTCCACCTTGATCATGCCGTCACCCTGACAGGCTTCGCACCGTCCGCCCTTGACGTTGAAGGAAAATCGGCCCGGTCCGTAGCCCCGCTCGCGTGCCTGCGGAACCCCCGCGAATAACTCGCGGATAGGCGTGAACAGACCGGTATAGGTCGCCGGGTTCGAGCGCGGCGTGCGCCCGATCGGGCTCTGGTCCATGTTGATGACTTTGTCGAAGAAAGCCAGACCTTCGATATTTCGATACGGCGCGGGCTCGGTCGCGCTGCCATAGAGATACTGGGCCATGGCGTTGTAGAGCGTCTCGTTGATGAGGGTGGACTTGCCCGAGCCGGATACGCCGGTCACGCAAACGAACAGTCCCACCGGCAGGTTGAGATTGACGTTCTTCAGATTATTGCCGGACGCGCCTTCTATTCCGAGCCAGCGGTCTTCTTTCGGTTCGGTGCGCCTTTCCGGCAGGCCGATCGCCAGCCTGCCGGAAAGATATTTGCCGGTAAGCGACCCGGGGTTCTGCTGGATAGCCTGCGGTGTGCCTTGCGCGATGACCGCGCCGCCATGTTCGCCTGCGCCGGGGCCCATGTCGACGACATGATCGGCGGAAAGTATCGCGTCCTGGTCGTGCTCCACCACGATGACACTATTGCTCAGGTCGCGCAGGCTTTTCAGCGTTTCCAGGAGGCGGCCGTTGTCACGCTGATGCAGGCCGATAGAAGGCTCATCCAGGACATACATAACGCCGGTCAATCCCGAGCCGATCTGGCTGGCGAGCCGGATGCGCTGCGATTCTCCCCCTGACAATGTTTCTGCAGAGCGTTCCAGCGACAGATAATCGAGCCCGACATTGTTGAGGAAAGAGATACGGCTGGAAATCTCTTTGATGATCTTTTCGGCAATGGCGAACTTATGCCCGGTCAGCTTTACCTGATCAAAAAAGGCCTTCGCCTCCCTGAGTGGCAGCGCATTGATCTCGTAAATGGCAAGGTTGCCGACCCGGACGTGGCGGGCTTCACGGCGTAGCCGCGTTCCCGCACATTCAGGACAGATCTGGGAGTTGAGGTATTTCGACAATTCCTCGCGCACGGTGACCGACTCGGTTTCCTTGTAACGCCGCTCCAGATTGGGAATGATTCCTTCAAAACTGTGCTTCCGATGGCTTCGTGTTCCATTTTCATTCAGATACGCGAATGTGAGCTTTTCCTTGCCCGATCCATTCAGAATGATGTCCTGGGTAGCAGGTGCCAACTGTTCAAAAGGCACTTCCAGGTCGAAATCGTAATGGTTGGCCAGGCTCGCCAGCAATTGATAGTAGAACTGGTTGCGCCGGTCCCACCCCTTGATGGCGCCGGACGCCAGGGATAAATGCGGGAAGGCGACGATCCGTTTGGGATCGAAGAAAGTAATTTTCCCCAGTCCGTCACACTTGGGGCAGGCGCCCATCGGGTTGTTGAACGAGAATAACCGGGGTTCGAGTTCCGGAAGCGAGTAGCTGCAGACCGGGCAACTGAATTTGGCGGAAAACAGATGTTCGACGCCGGTATCCATTTCGACCGCCAAAGCGCGTCCATCGGCATGGCGCAACGCAGTTTCGAACGACTCCGCCAATCGCTGCTTGGAATCCGGCGAGACTTTGAGCCTGTCGACCACCACTTCCACCGTGTGTTTTTTGTTTTTTTGCAGTTTCGGCAGTTCATCGATTTCATGAACCTTTCCGTCGATTCGCAGGCGTACGAAACCCTGCGCCCGCAATTCATCGATTAAATCCATCTGCTCGCCCTTGCGCCCTACCACGAGTGGCGCAAGAATCATCAACCGGGTGTCCGGCGGAAGCCGCAGCACGTGATCGACCATCTGCGAAACGCTTTGCGCCGTGAGCGTGATGCCGTGATCGGGGCACTGCGGATCGCCCACGCGGGCGAACAGCAGACGCATGTAATCGTGTATTTCCGTGACCGTGCCGACGGTGGAGCGCGGGTTGTGCGAAGTCGCCTTCTGCTCGATCGCAATGGCCGGGGACAGCCCTTCGATCAGATCGACGTCGGGCTTTTCCATCAACTGGAGAAATTGGCGCGCATACGCCGAGAGCGATTCCACATAGCGCCGCTGGCCTTCCGCATAGAGCGTATCGAATGCGAGCGACGACTTGCCAGATCCTGACAGACCGGTGATAACGATCAGTTTGTTCCGCGGCAGATCCAGACTGATGTTTTTGAGATTGTGCGTGCGCGCACCGCGAATTCTTATGAGTTCCATCGATTGATTTGGATGCCGCTATCCATTGGGAGGGGCGGCGATGCCCGAGGCTATCTGAGCAATGGTCAAACCTGCTAATATACGCAAGTTTTACTCATTTTCCCAATCTGATTCATGTCCCCTTCGTCCCCTTCCTCGATGCCCGAGAAAATGTCGCCGACAGAGATGCGCGCTACCGCGGGCCTTGCCAGCATCTACGGGCTGCGCATGCTGGGGATGTTCATCATCCTGCCCGTATTCGCGTTTTACGCCGAGCATCTGCCGGGCGGTGGCAACTATACGCTGGTCGGCATCGCGCTCGGCGCATATGGGCTGACCCAGGCGATATTGCAAATTCCGTTCGGCTGGCTGTCAGACCGCTTCGGGCGCAAACCAGTGATCTACGGCGGCTTGATTCTGTTTGCTGTTGGGAGTTTCGTTGCGGCCTCCGCAACCGACATATATGGGGTCATTTTCGGCAGAATCATCCAGGGCGCGGGAGCAATTTCGGCGGCTGTCATGGCGCTTGCTGCCGACCTGACCCGGGAAGAGCACCGCACCAAGGCGATGGCCACGATCGGCATGACCATTGGCGTCACCTTTGCGCTTTCCCTGGTGGTCGCGCCCGCGCTGAACCGCATGATTGGCGTGCCCGGAATTTTCGTCATGACCGGGGTGCTGGCACTGCTGGCGATGGCAGTGGTTTCCCGAGTCGTTCCCGATCCGGTCATCAGCCGTTTTCATTCGGATACCGAAGCATCTGCCGGACGGTTCCGGAACGTGCTGCGCAACGGAGAACTGCTGCGCCTGGATTTCGGCGTTTTCGTGCTGCATGCGGTGCTGATGGCGCTGTGGCTAGTGGTACCGTTATCGTTGCGTACGGCCGGGCTGGCCGCGGACCAGCACTGGCAGGTATATTTGCCGGTACTGCTGCTGTCCATGGTGCTGGTCGTTCCCGCAATCATCTACGGGGAAAAAAAAGCGAAACTCAAACAGGTATTTGTCGCCTCGGTTGCGGTATTGCTGATAAGCCAAGCACTGCTGGCGTACACATTCGATTCGCTGTGGGGCACTGCAACGGCGCTGCTGGTATTCTTTGCCGCTTTCAATCTACTGGAAGCGACGCTGCCCTCGCTGATTTCCAAGATTGCACCGGTCGGCGCCAAGGGCACCGCCATCGGCGTCTATAGCAGCGTTCAGTTTCTCGGCACGTTCGTAGGCGCAAGCGCGGGCGGCTACTTGTACGGGAATCATGGCAGTTCCGCGCTGTTTGCGTTTTGCGGCGCGCTTCTTGCGCTCTGGCTGATGTTTGCAGCTACCATGAAAGCGCCGGCCGCCGTGCGCACCAGAATGTACCATGTACGGGAAATGGACACGGGAAGGGCGAGCGGACTGTCGCGCCAATTGGCGGCATTGCCCGGCGTGCATGAAGCGCTGGTGCTTGCCAGCGAGGGCGTGGCTTACCTGAAAGTGGATATGAGAGGTTTCGACGAACAAGGAGTTGCTCAGTTACTAGGGGGAGAAGCATAAATGGCATCAGTCAACAAAGTCATACTCATCGGCAACCTCGGCAAGGATCCCGAGACCCGCTACATGCCGAACGGCGACGCGGTGACCAATATCACATTGGCAACCACCGAGACCTGGAAGGATAAAAACGGCGAAAAGCAGGAAAAAACCGAATGGCATCGTGTCACGTTCTATCGCAAGCTGGCCGAAATCGCGGGTGAATATCTGAAAAAGGGCCGTCCAGTATATGTCGAAGGCCGGCTGGAAACCCGCAAGTGGACCGACAAGGCGGGTGTCGAGCGCTACACCACCGATATTATCGCCAGCGACATGAAAATGCTCGGAAGCAAACCCGGCAGCGCCAGTTTTGAAGCGCCGGACAGGGAAGAGGGCGGCTTTGCGCAGAGCCCATCCGGCAGTAAAGCCCCTGCTAAAAGCAGCAGCGGGTTTGATGATATGGATGATGATATTCCGTTTTGATGTGATGCGCGGGTTCTAACGATTAGATTGGCCGCTTTCACAGTGACGAAAGCTCATCAGTGAGTATGCGAAGGAGAAGAGATTGAAGAGGGTATTTCTAATTCTCATCATGTTGCTCGCCTTCTGTAGCGGAGCCTATGCTGCTGTCAACATCAATACCGCAACCCAAGCCGAGCTGGAATCGCTCCAGGGCATTGGTCCGGCCAAAGCCAAAGCGATTGTCGAATACCGCAAGAAGAACGGGCCATTCAAGTCGCCGGACGATTTGGAGAAAGTAAATGGGATTGGCCCGGCTATCATGAAGAAAGTGCGCAAGGATATTACTGTCGGCGGCGCTACGCCTGCCAAGAAGGACAGTAAACCCGCTACCAGATGATGAAAATAATCCCAACTGCCGACGGGCACTGGGTAGGATGGGTGGAGGCGCCAAGCCGTAACCCATCAAGCCGTAACCCATCAATTGCCGATGGGTTGCGCTTCGCTCCACCCATCCTACCGGGGACTGTTCGGGGGTATAAAAAAGCGAACTCAGGCGGACTCAGGTGATCATGTTCAAGACCATAGAAGACT
>DASVYI010000229.1:0-3474 GCA_036392275.1 Nitrosospira sp.
ACGTGCCGAACCGGCATGAGCTGGCGGATCAGTTGCGCAGAGTGAGCGGCATTGATGGTGAATATAAACCAGATCAGATTGTGCGGGAGGAAATGCGGACGAGCGGATAAAGCAGAAATCGATAACGGATGCGCCAATAAAGCCGGGCTTTGAGGCTTTATTCGGGTAGTCCCTCAATACCGTCAACATCATTAACAGCCAGGATTCTGGTTAGGGTCAGGGAACCTTCGTCAGGTAACCTCCAAAACTCAGTAATATTCTTAACGCATATCAATTCACCGAGCCGCTCAAGCGGCTTTTTGTTTGTTGGGGATACGATGAATGGAAGAATCAATCAGGGTGATATCCAGTTTATTCAAGGATGATAAAGGACAAAGATGATCCGATTTTTGAACGACGAGACTGTTGCCGGGTACAGGTTCGGGAAAGGCGCCATAGCGCGGCTCGATTCAGCTACCGAGGCGCAGCTCATAGCTGCGGCGGATGCAGAAAATTATCCGCTGATTTCTCAGCCGGTGGAAGTGCTGTCCAGTTCCGCCGTGGCGGCACCGTGTGTGGCGACAGGAATTGACGAGATTCTTGCCTCATTCACCATCCCGGCTGGAATACTTGGGCCAAACAGCATCCTCCAGATCGAACCGCTCTGGACGTTTGCCAGCAGCACGAACAACAAGATTCTCAAGGTCAAGATTGGCGGCTCGACTGTTTACAGCGCAACGCGCACCACGTCGGTCAAGGAGGCGCCACTCATCGTTCTCGCCAACCGCAATTCTCTTGCTTCCCAGATTGCCCCATATGACAACACGTACGTGACTGCTGGATCCGGCATGCCCGCTATCTATACGATCAATTTTGCGGTCAACAATACTGTCGAGATAAATGGACAAAGACAAAGCGGAGCGGACAGCCTTACCCTGGAATATTTTCGCGTAACTCACTTCGTAGGAAACTAAATGACAACATGGTACTTTGATTCGGTGAACGGTTCAGACAGCAACAACGGGACGAGCGCCAGCACACCTAAGCAGAATTACAGTGCGTTCCCGCTTGGCCTGGCTGCTCCCGGCGATACATTTTTATTCAAGCGCGGTACTACCCAGACGATCACCACAGCGTACAAGGGCGTAAAAAATGGCATCAGCAGTACCGTCAGAGCGAGATATGGCGCTTATGGCACTGCGCAAGTTGCATACTCGACCTGGCGATACGGCGCTACGGGAAGCATCATCCTGAATGCCGCGGCATCGCAATACATCGACTTTGAGGATATGTATTTCGATATGCGCGGCACCGACTGCCGCAATCCCATAAACTTCGCCTCATTGGGCACGAGCGACACGATCGGAAATGCGATCAGGCGCTGTTTTTTCGTTGGATCAAACCGGCCAGTAATCGGCGGCGGGAGCGGGCTGACCATACAACAGGCATTCGATGCAACTGGCATAGCACGTGATTATGTCGTGGAAGACTGCGAGTTTTTCGATAACGATACCCACGGCCTCATGATTATCGGCGGGCAGAACATCCAGGTGCGCCGCTGCAAGTTTTACCGTAATGGCGCAAAGGATCCCAATGGCGGCCACGGATTTTCCGCCCGCTATAACCGGACAGATGCAACGAGCGGGTGGACAAACGCCAGCGGCACCATATGGAAAAAAACCCTGGCAGCGAATGAGCTCGATGTGTATTACGTCCAAACTTCGATTGCGGAATGTCCAAAAGTACGCAGAACCGCCGGGACCGCAACATCTCCGGGAATCGGGGAATATGGTGTTTCCGGTGGTGCGCTGTACATCAACCTGAACTCTGCATCGAACCCGAGTGGCCAAGGCATCAGGTATGCCTGGGGAAAATGCTCCGGTCTCCTGGTCGAGCAATGTGAATCCCACGACAACTATTGGAACCAGGCCGCGCCTAACCATGAGGGACACGGATTCGCATTCGATGATTTCTCCGATAACTCAATATTTACAGGCAACAAGGCATACAGCAACCAGGGAGCGGGTTTTTCCATAAATCGAGGCGGTGGAAACAAGGTTGTCGGAAACATAGCCTACAGTAACTGGCAATCGGCATTAGTAAGCAACCCGGCCGATCAAACAAACGTCGTTAACAACACGTTTTACTGGAACAACACCGGAACCGGCGCTCTCTCCGGAGAAATTGTTTTTTTTGGCTATGGCAGGAATTCGGTGGTTTCCAATAACATCATCATATCAAGCAAGTCTTACGGTATAGCCAGCGAAACGACAGACACAGGATTCACGGGTACAAAGAACAATATTCTGATGATCGGCGGAGGCGTTGCGGAAAAGAACCCATTCGTTACAAGCACGGTTTCGGCCGATCCACAGCTCGATAGCCTGTACAGGCCGCAGGCCGCGGCGGTCATAAAAGCGGGGATATATCTCGGCGGAAGTGATTTTTACGGCAAGCAATTTAATAACCCGCCCAACATAGGAGGGGTGGATACCTTGTAGGAATGCAGAATGCATTAAGCTGAAGGGTGGAACGGGGTGAAGCCCATCGAGACTTTGTCGGGATGGGAAGCTCGAATGATGGGTTGCGCTACGCTCCACCCATCCTACTAAAACCGCTGGGCGGCATAGTGTGCAAGCCGAGAGAATGGGAAATAAATGTCAAATGTTAACAGGCCCTAAATGACAACATGGTACTTTGATTCGGTGAACGGTTCGGATAGCAACAGCGGGACCAGCACAAGCGCGCCAAAGCAGAACTACAGTGCTTTTTCGCTTGGCCTGGCCGCTCCCGGCGACACGTTTTTATTCAAACGCGGTACTACCCAGACGATTACCACGGCCTATAAAGCGGTGGCGAGCGGAATAAGTGCCACGGCGAGAGCGCGCTATGGGGCATATGGTACAGCGCAGGTTCCCTACTCGATCTGGCGATACGGCACCACGGGGAACATCACCCTGAACGCTGCAGCATCAAGCTACATTGATTTCGAGGACATGTATTTCGATATGCGGGGCACAGATTGCCGCAATCCTCTGAATTTCGCCTCCTGGACGACTTACGACACGGTTGGAAACGCCATACGGCGTTGTTTTTTCCAAGGCTCGAACAATCCTTCGACGCACAACAACGCACACGGACTCATGATCCAGCAGGCATTCGATGCTAGCGGCATAGCACGTGATTACGTTGTTGAGGATTGCGAGTTTTTCGACAACGAGGGCCATGGTTTGCTGCTCGTCGGAGCCCAGAACATCCAGGTGCGCCGCTGCAAATTCTACCGCAACGGCGCCCAGGACCCTGATGGCGGTCACGGGTTTTCCGCTCGCTACCACCGGACCGATGCGACAAGCGGATGGGTCAATACCACCGGCACAATCTGGCAGCTTCCGCTGGCCGCAAATCAGCTCGACGTGTATTACCTCCAAACCTCTGTCTATCCCTATTACAGGGTTCGTAAAACGGCGGGAATCCAGACAGCGCCCGGAATTGGAG
>DASVYI010000230.1:0-5019 GCA_036392275.1 Nitrosospira sp.
AATTCATGCCTGTTTCGATGCTGCACGTAGACGATGTGGAACTTCATGTTGCGCTGCCCATACCCCATTTAGACAGTGCGGCGACCTGGGTCTACGTTATCGGATTTGCCGCGATGCTGGCGGTCATAGACGTGATAGAGCAAGTGATGAGCAATGCTGCAATTGAAAAGATCGACCCGCTGGGTCGCAAGTGCAACACAAACAACAGCCTGCTCGCCATCTGGATCGCCAATATGGGCTCGAGTTTCTTTGGCGGGATGACGAACCTGGACGGTCTGGCGAAAAGCACCACCAACAAGCTGGCTGGGGCCATGACCAAGTTTTCGGTGCTTGTTATTGGTGTGGTGGTCATGTTCTTCGTCATGAACTCCCAATATCTGGAGTATCTGCCCAAGTTTTCGCTCGCGGCGATCATGATATTCTCGGGCTGGAAAATGATCATGGGATTGTGGCACGTAGCGCATTACGGACAATATGCCACGATATTGGCAACAGTCTGCGGCTTGCTGGTGTACAAGGTGGGGATCTTCGAGGGCTTGCTGATTGCCATGGCGGTGCACGGGGCGATCAATTTTGTGGTCTTCAAGCATGCTGGCAATATGCCTGGCAAGGTCATCATTAAAAAATATCTTCAGAAATTTTCGAACGGCGGCGTCGATTAAGGAGAAACATCATCAATCGTCGGGAATAGTACTCACTTCCAGCGCGATGAATTGCGTACGCTGACTGTTCGAAAAATTGTTATCCGCCACCAGAATCAGCGTCCGTTTCCCCCGGAAGATCGGGCCAAAGGTAATGCCTTCGATGTTCCCTGCCCTCAATGCCGAGCCATCCGAGTTTTTCAGGTCTGACAGATCCAGCAGCAGGGTCTTTCTCATTGGCACAACGCTTCTGGCCACGATGGACTCTATGCCGGAAACATCGGTGGCTGCCCGAGCATCGGCATAATACAGGCGCACGGTGTAACCAGTCGTACTCCCCGGTATGACCGCGTCAGGTGTGAAAGAGCGCTCGACCGTGATGAACTGACGATCCCCGATGACAATGAAATCTGTCAAACCGTTGGTCGCAAATGGTCCAAACAGAGCTGGCGCAGTGGCAACCGGCTCGACCTTGTATACGTATTCTGCACAGGGTTTTCCGCTTGCGATGTCGAAAGCAAGCACGCGTGCGCGCGAGCCGGTATAAGCGTTGGCTGGAGGAGAATCCTGGATCAGGCCATTCTCGGTGGCCGTGTATAACGTTGCGCCATCAGCAGAAATTGCCAGACTTTCAAAGGCCAGATTATTATAGATGCCTTTGTTGCCGGGAAATATTTCCATTCTGATTCCTTGCGGAAAATAGTAGGATGGGACCTTGAAATCGCGGCTGTGGCTGCCATTCGGATTCATTTCGTAAACCGTGGGGTTCCGAAAACCCAGAAGCCCTCGGTGTCCCTCATTGCTCCAGTAAATTTTATTGCGCGCCGCATCGAAACGCAGCCCCTCGGGATCCACCGAATTCTTTTTGAAGGCGCCGCCGTCAGGCTGCTGGATTATCGTTACGGCATGAAACATCACCCCGGACATGCCCGGTGCGCCGGTACGCTCGAATTTCGCGAGATCCAGGGACACTTCATAGAAGCGCGCGGGATTCTTTTTGCTCCGGTCATCGCTGATGGCTAGATAGCGGCCAGTACGGGGATTGTAGTCCAGGGAGGACAGGCCGCCGATGAGCGTGCCTTTGAAACGCATTTCGCTAGGCACAATTTGCTGACCGATGTAGCTGAGTGCAAAACCGTGAAAACCGGAAGCGTAAAGGGAAGCGCAGGCACCCATGTGCAGAAAGGCGAGAGCGGCAATAAACACTGTTCTCATAAGCAACGTATTTTTGAGGTTGTATTGGCGGGTTCTCCCACGCCAGTTCTGCCGAATCATTTGTGCGGGTGCAAACCGTGAACAGGTATTAACAGACTCTAAATGATATCTGTTTCATGTTTATTGTTTTTCCCCTTCTGTTTTGGGTATCGGATCGATCTCCAAAAATACGGCGGAGCAAAATACAGCAGCGCCACCATTTTCAGAATAAGATTAAAATCATCGGACTTGGCTCAGGTGTTTTTTCCGAAGGGGATGGCATATGGCTCATCGTGCGCATGGACGCTTGTGGCTGGCGTTAACCGTGGTTTTGCTTGTGGCAGGCCTGCCGGCGTGCGCAAGCTTCAAGGATGTGGCCACGTTCGCATCGCTTTCCGCAAACGGAGCGGGTTACGGTGCCGTCGCCAAGGACTATGTCGGAGCGATCGACAGGCGTAAACAATATCAGCCACAAAAGTTCCAGGGCGAGTTGGCCGCCCTGAAAACACGCCGCGAAGCGCAGCGCGCCAGCCTGGATGTGCTCCAGCAGACGATAACCGATTACATGCAGGGGCTCGGCGATCTCGCTTCTGGAAATATCAGGACTTATGATGAATCGTTGAAGGATCTCGGCGAAAATCTCAACAAGGCGTCGTTGCTCACCGATAGCGAAAAAGATGCCGTTGGCGCACTGGCGACGCTGCTTGCACGCAGTGTCACGGCTGTATACCGCCAGCACGAAATCAGGAAAATGATCCAGGATGGCAATCAACCGCTTCAGGATGTGGCCATGGCCATGCGCAAGATTGTCAGGAACGGTATTATCCCCGATTTGCAGGCTGAATCCGCATTGGTTGAACGATATTACGACAATTTCATGCTTGCGCCGGGCAATCCCGCGGAGCCGGTTGCAATGGCGCTTGCGAGGGAAACCAAGGCTGAGGCGCTGGACCGTGTTGACGACAGAGTGCAAAGTGCGCAGCGCTATAACACCATGCTGGATAAAATCGCCCAAGGCCATCAATATCTTTACGATCATCTGGATATGATCGGCAATGACAAGCCCGGCGGGCAGTTTACACCCTATATCGAGTCGCTGCGGACCGCATACAGGGATTTGCTCGAAGTTGCGCGATAAAATACGATAAATACGGGAGGAGGGCGTGAGCAAGCTTACGGCTGACGAAACTTTCGAACTGGGTAATCTGGTCCGCGACGCGGCCGTAAGCCTGGGAGACTGGCGTATTGAAAACCGGTCCAGGCTGAGCCAGAAGGAATGGGATGAACTCGATGATAAGGAAATATCGCTCCTCAATTTCGCATCGAGCATATATACCAGTGCCATAGGAATGGTTCTGGATGACAGTCAGGCGCCTCTTTCCCGCCTGAAGTCTGATGTCGAGCATGCCAAGTCGGCTATTCAGCACATCAAGGCGTTCAAACAGGCACTTGATCTCGCGTCGGCGCTGGTCCTTTTTGCGGGCGCCGTTGCGTCCGGCAATGTGGCGGAAATTCCCGCAGCAATCGTGGCACTGGAAGATTCTGCCGCTGCTATCGTCAACCCCCGCGGCTCAGATGACAATTGAATAGGAAAACCGACTGCCTGAACAGGAGTGAAGCTTTTTTTTCATGGTGCCACCTTAAAAAAGCTGTCTCAGGCCGGCGTAGGCGAAAACTGGCCAGCGGCTCATGAATAAGAAACGTGTTTTTGCCGCGGCTGGGGCCGCCATAGCTATCGCCGTTGTGGCGGGGTGGTATCTCACCCGGCAGCCGAATGTAGCGGACACGCTGGTACTTTACGGCAATGTGGACATCCGCCAGGTTTCGCTGGCCTTCAATGGCAGCGAGCGGGTAGCAGAGATGCGGGTACAGGAAGGCGACCGTGTCAACGCCGGGCAGGTGCTTGCAAAACTGGATACGCGTACCCTGATGCTGCAAATCACTCAGGCGGAAGCACAGATTGGGGTACAGGAGCAGGCACTGTTACGGCTAAAGAACGGCACCCGTCCCGAAGAAGTGGCGCAGGCCAGGGCCGAGGTCGCTTCCGCTCAGGCCGACACCGATTTTGCCGGCCAGCAGCTCGAGCGTCTTCAGAACATCGAGCAGGCTTCCGGCCAGGCAATAAGTCAACAGGATCTGGATAACGCCCGTTCGCGCCGGCGGGTCACCCTGGCGCAACTCGAGAATAAGAAAAAAGCACTGCAACTGGCTTTGATCGGCCCGCGGAAGGAGGACATCGCCCAGGCCGAGGCACAGCTTGACGTATCCCGGGCTCAACTTGCGCTACTCAAGCATCAACTCAGTCTCGCCGAATTGATATCCCCGATCGATGCCGTCGTTCGCTCGCGGCTGCTCGAACCGGGCGATATGGCTTCGCCCCAGCGCCCGGTCTATGCGCTGGCGATAACCAATCCGAAATGGGTGCGCGCCTTCATCAGGGAAGCGGATCTCGGCCTGATCAAGCCGGGCATGAATGCGCGCGTGGCGACCGATAGCTATCCCGATCAGTCGATCCAGGGATACATCGGTTATATCTCCTCCGTGGCCGAGTTCACCCCTAAAACCGTGCAGACCGAAGAATTGCGCACCAGTCTGGTCTATGAAATCAGGGTTTACGTTGACGACCCCGGCGACCGCCTGCGTCTGGGCATGCCCGCCACTGTGCATATCCCTCTGAAGGATGACACAGATGGTAAGAAGCCCCGGTGAACCGGTGAATGACAAGCCGCTGGCGCTGGTTGCGCGCGGGCTGCATAAACGGTTTTTCGTCAAGGAAACAGGGCAGACGGTCCAGGCGGTAGCGGATGTCTCTCTGGAAGCCGAAACGGGTACTCTCACTGCCCTGGTGGGCCCCGATGGTGCAGGCAAGACGACATTGTTGAGGATGATGACCGGGCTCCTGGTCCCGGATGAAGGACAACTCGACGTACTGGGCATCAACGTTGCGGCGCACCCGCAATCAGTGCAGGATCGTATCGGCTATATGCCTCAGCGCTTCGGCTTGTACGAAGACTTGAGCGTTCAGGAAAATCTGGATCTTTACGCCGATCTGCATGGCGTACCGCAAGAATCGCGCGAAACACGTTTTGCCCGGCTTTTGCACATGACTGATCTCGCCCGCTTCACCACGCGCCCCGCGGGCAAGCTGTCCGGCGGCATGAAGCAGAAGCTGGGGCTGGCCTGC
>DASVYI010000231.1:0-1933 GCA_036392275.1 Nitrosospira sp.
ATCGGCTCCTCACGGGGCATCGCCCGCACCCGGGAAAATGAACTGCTGGCGGTTTTGGATGGGCGCAAGGCTGAAGCGGTTGTCATCCGTTATGGCCGGTCCGAGGGATTGGCCAATCTCCAATGCACCGCCGAGCATCAACCGGCCGTTTGGCTGACCCAGGCCGGTGAACTGCGGTTTGCCACCAGCCGGGGCGTTGTGAGCTTTGACCCGGCCGAGATTCCGCTGAATCTTCGCCCGCCGCCCATCGCCCTGGAATCGGTCATGGTCGATGGTTTGGAAATCACCAACCGGGCCGACATCCGGTTGCCACATGATTTCAAAAAAATTGAGTTCCAATATTCCGCCATGAGTTTCGTTGCACCGCAGAATGTGCTCTTCAAGCGGCAATTGACAGGTTTTGACG
The DNA here is from genome assembly GCA_036392275.1 of Nitrosospira sp. GTDB lineage: Bacteria > Pseudomonadota > Gammaproteobacteria > Burkholderiales > Nitrosomonadaceae > Nitrosospira. The sequence continues at coordinate 407 of DASVYI010000231.1, forward strand.
AAGACTGGCAGGCCGCCGACACCCAGCGCAGCGCCCGCTATTCCCGCCTGCCGCCGGGCAAATACACGTTTCAGTTCAAAGCCTGCAACAACGACGGAGTTTGGTCCGCCATTCCGGTGCGTCTGGCGTTTGAAGTGGTGCCCGCCTTCTGGCAGACGACTTGGTTCCGCACCGGAGTCATCATTCTCTTCACGATTCTGGTCGCCGGGTTGGTGCGTTATGCGGCGGCGGTGAAAATGCGGCGTAAACTATTTCGGCTGGAGCAGGCGCATCTCTTGGAACAGGAGCGCACCCGTATCTCGCGGGATTTGCATGACGATCTGGGCGCGCGGCTGACGCAGATGGCTTTCATGACCGATTTGGCTGCCGAGGAATCCGGACCGTCCGCGGCCACCCAAACCATGCTGCGCGATGTCTCGCGTCAAGCCCGCAGCGCGGTGCAATCGCTGGATGAAACGGTCTGGATGGTCAATCCCCAGAAGGACACCCTGCCGCATCTGATCGAGTATCTGGCCACCTATGCCGAACAATTTTTTCAAGCCACCAGCATCGCCTGCCGGCAGGAAATTTGCCGGCAACCACCGGAGCTGCCGCTGCCGGGTAACCTGCGGCGTGCCATTTTTCTGCTGGTGAAAGAGGCCCTGAACAATGTGCTCAAACATTCAGAAGCCACCGAGGTCTGGTTGCGCATTGCCGCGCGCGGGCGGGTGCTGCGGATCGTCATTGAGGACAACGGCAGCGGTTTTGCACTGGCCACCGCCAGCGAACAGCGCAATGGCCTGAAAAATATGCGGCAGCGCGCGGAAACCGCCGGCATCCGCTTCCGGCTGCACTCGGCACCGGGCCGCGGCACCCGGATAGTTTTTCGGGCTGGCATCCGTGATGAAGCTCAGCAATGATGCCTTCGACCATCGACGAATAATCATGTCTATCCGGGTTGCCATTGTGGAAGATGACCGCGGCGTGCGGGAGGCGCTGAAGGCCATTGTGCAGAAGGCGCCGAGCCTGAGTTTTGACGCCGCCTATGAAAGCGCCGAACGCGCGCTCGGCGGCATTCTGGCCAGCGTTCCCGACGTCGCCCTAGTGGACATCAACCTGTCCGGCAAAAGTGGCATCACCTTGGTATCTGAGTTGAAGGCCAAACTCCCTAAGCTGCAGGTGATGATGATCACGGTGTATGAGGACAGCGACCAGATCTTTGATTCGCTGCGCGCCGGGGCTTCCGGTTACCTGCTCAAGCGCTCGTCGCCGCAGGAAATCGTGCAGGCCGTGGAATTGCTCAAAGCCGGCGGTGCGCCGATGTCCGCCGAGGTGGCGCGTAAGGTGGTGGATTTTTTCAAGAAAAACACCGCAGAACGTTCCGATCTCGAACAGCTGACTTCGCGCGAACTGGAAATCCTCAAGGAACTTTCGAAGGGCTATCGCTACAAGGAGATTGCCGACCGTCTAAAGATCGGCCTCGAGACGGTGCGCACCCATATCCATCACATTTACGAGAAACTACACGTCGAATCTCGCACCGAGGCT
>DASVYI010000232.1:0-8686 GCA_036392275.1 Nitrosospira sp.
TGCTCGAGTTCCGTCTCAATGCTTATCGCCAATGGCTGAAGATGAAAGAACCGAAATGGCCGAACGTCAAGTATCCGAAGATCGATTTTCAGGCGATCAGTTATTACGCCGCGCCCAAGCCGAAAAAGAAATTGAACAGCATGGACGAGGTGGATCCCGAGCTGCTGCGCACTTTCGAAAAACTCGGTGTTCCGATGCACGAGCGTGCGTCGCTGGCCGGCGTTGCGGTTGACGTGATCTTCGACAGTGTATCGGTTGCGACCACTTACAAGCAGAAGCTGGCGGAAGTGGGCATCATTTTCTGTTCGATTTCCGAAGCTGTCCATGCGCATCCAGACCTGGTAAAGCAGTACCTCGGCACCGTGGTGCCGGTGGGAGACAATTACTATGCGGCGCTCAACTCGGCGGTGTTCACGGATGGCACATTCTGTTTCCTTCCCAAGGGCGTCAAGTGCCCGATGGATCTGTCGACCTACTTTCGCATCAACACCGAGGAATCGGGGCAGTTCGAGCGAACCCTGATCATTGCCGAGGATGGAGCGTCCGTTTCCTATCTCGAAGGCTGCACCGCGCCAAAATTCGATACCAACCAGTTGCATGCCGCGGTAGTCGAGCTGGTGGCACTCGATAACGCCGACATCAAATACTCGACAGTGCAGAACTGGTACGCGGGCGACGAAAACGGCCTGGGGGGCATTTACAATTTCGTGACCAAACGAGGCCTGGCCAAAGGCGTCAACTCGCGCATTTCCTGGACTCAGGTCGAAACCGGTTCGGCGATTACCTGGAAATATCCCTCCTGTATCCTTCAGGGCGACAACTCGGTCGGGGAATTTTATTCGGTGGCGGTAACCAACAATTATCAGCAGGCGGATACCGGCACCAAAATGGTCCATATCGGAAAAAATACGCGCAGCACCATAGTCAGCAAGGGTATCTCGGCAGGACACTCGAACAACAGTTACCGGGGATTGGTCAGGATTGCGCCTACCGCCACCGGCGCGCGGAATTATTCGCAATGCGATTCGATGCTGATCGGCGACCAGTGCGGCGCCCACACTTTTCCCTACATTCAGGTGCGCAATCAGGAAGCCAAGGTCGAGCACGAAGCCTCGACATCCAAGATCGGCGAAGATCAATTGTTCTATTTTGCGCAGCGCGGCATTGGCAATGAGGAAGCGGTATCGATGATTATCAATGGATTCTGCAAGGACGTATTTCAACAACTGCCGATGGAGTTTGCCGTCGAGGCGACCAAGTTGCTCGGCTTCAAGCTCGAGGGGAGTGTGGGATGATTTACCCCGACAGCAAGGTGCTGCTTGAAGTACGCGGTCTGCGCGCCACCGTCAACGGCATCGAAATACTCAAGGGTATAGACTTGACAGTGCGAAGCGGTGAAATACACGCAATCATGGGAACGAACGGCTCGGGTAAAAGCACCTTCGCAAAGGTGCTGGCCGGCCACAGCGCCTACCAGGTTACCGGCGGATCGGTAATGTTCGAAGGCAAAAACCTGTTCGAACTCGAACCTGAAGAACGCGCACGCGCCGGCGTGTTTCTTGCCTTTCAGTATCCGATCGAAATCCCCGGTGTCGCGAACAGCCATTTTCTGCGCCTTGCTTACAATACGGTACAGGAACAACGCGGCAAGGATGAGCTCGATCCGCTCGAGTTCGAGGATTTTGTACGCGAGAAGATGAAACTGCTGGATATGAGCCCGGATTTTCTGGATCGCGGGGTCAATGAAGGGTTTTCCGGCGGCGAAAAAAAACGCAATGAGATATTGCAAATGGCGTTGCTCGAGCCGCGGCTCGCGATTCTCGACGAGACTGATTCCGGCCTGGATATCGATGCACTGAGAATCGTTACGAGTGGCGTGAACCGACTGTCCAGCAAGGACAATGCAATCATCCTGGTTACGCACTACCAGCGCATGCTCAACTATATCGTGCCGGATTTTGTACACGTGATGCAGTCGGGCCGCATTATCGAGACGGGTGGCAAGGACCTCGCGCTCGATCTCGAAGCACATGGTTATGATTGGGTTGGCGCTGCGCGTCACGCCGCCGCCGGCGTATGAGCGTGAGCATGGTTACCGGTAACAGCTACCTCGAAAGCCTGCTGCAGGGCCAGCCGCAGCTGCCACCCAGTCCTCTTGCGTGGTTCAACGAGTTGCGCGCCAGCGCGGTGGATCGCGCGGGAACGCTGCAAGTGCCGACGACACGCGATGAGGAATGGCGTTTTACCGATATTTCGCCCCTTGCCCGGCTGTCGTTTCAGCCGGTGCGTACAGCGCCCCCCCTGCGAAAGGAAGACATCGAGCGTTTTTATCTGAAAGAAGCTGCGATGACGCTCGTGTTTGTCGACGGTACCTACATGCCGGGGCTGTCTACGCGATCAGGCGATATTGGCGGCGCCGATCCGGCCGTCACGAATCTTTCGGCGGCGCTAGCCACCCATGCAAAAGTGATCGAACCCCATCTCGGGCGTCATACCGGCTTTCAGGACAATCTGTTTGCTGCGCTCAATACCGCGTTTCTGCATGACGGCGCGCTGATCGTCGTGCCGCGCAATATGGCGATCGAGGGTCCCGTGCACGTGCTGTTCATCGCGACGCGAGCGGAATCCACGAGCCATCCGCGCTGCCTGCTGATTGCCGGGTCCGGCAGCGCGGTAACGATGGTCGAGGATTATGTGACATTGCAGGAAGGCGCCTACATCACCAATGCGGTGACGGAAATCGCTATCGGCGACAATGCCCAGGTCAATCACACCCGGCTTCAACGCGATAGCGGGCAGGCATTTCACATGGCAAACTGCGCGGTATCGCTTGCGCGCGCAAGCCGCTACCGGTCGGTCAGCGTTGCGTTCGGTGCGCGTATTTCCCGCTACGATCTGAACGTGCGTCTTGACGCCGAAGGAGCGGAATGCTCGGTTGACGGGCTGGCTTTGATCAATGGGCGCCAGCTTGCCGATACGCATACCTGTATCGATCATGCGACACGGGATGGTACGAGCCGTCAGTTGCATAAATGCATCATCGACGGTTCTGCCCATGGGGTATTCAACGGGAAAATCATGGTACGCCCCGGCGCGCAGCGCACTGACTCTTCGCAGTCGAGCCGCAACCTGCTGCTGAGCGGCCGGGCCCATATCGATACCAAGCCGCAGCTCGAAATCTTCGCAGATGACGTAAAATGCGCGCACGGCGCAACGGTCGGTCAACTCGATAACGAGGAATTGTTTTATCTCAAGAGTCGCGGCTTATCCGAGGTCGCGGCGCGTAATCTGCTGACCTATGCATTTGGTGCCGAGATTATCGACCGCATACCCATCGCCTCGCTCAGGCACCAGCTCGAGCGAACGGTGCTGGAACAAACGCAGAGAAACTGAACCATGAATGCTGTAGAGCCCGCCTTGAAGTCTCAATTCGGCCCAGTGTTCGACGTTGATCGCATTCGCGCCGACTTTCCGATACTCGAGCTCCAGGTCGAGGGGAAGCCGCTGGTCTATCTCGACAACGCTGCGTCCAGCCAGATGCCGCAGCAGGTCATAGACCGCCTGGTACGCTATCAGACCACGCAGCATGCCAATATCAATCGCGGCGTGCATTATTTGTCCGAGACAGCCACGGTCGAATACGAAGGGTCTCGCCGCAAACTGCGGGAGTTCATCAATGCGCGCGAAGACAGAGAAGTCATCTTTACCAGCGGTACCACGGATTCCATCAATCTGGTCATGCATGGTTACGGCCGGAAATTCATCGGCGCGGGGGATGAAATCATCCTGACCACACTTGAGCATCATTCGAATATCGTGCCCTGGCAGATGCTTGCGGAAGAGAAGGGAGCGAAAATTCGCGTGGTGCCCATCAGTGATGCGGGGGAGCTTCTTATCGATGAATACGAGAAGCTTTTTAACGAGCGCACGAAGTTTGTCGGGGTGATGCATGTGTCAAACGCGCTCGGCACCGTCAACCCGGTCAAGCAAATGATCGAATTTGCACACTCATGGGGGGTGCCGGTGCTCGTCGATGGAGCGCAGTCTGCACCGCATATGAAAGTCGATATGCAAGACCTCGACTGCGACTTTTATGCTTTTTCCGGCCACAAGCTGTGCGGACCGACAGGCATCGGTATTCTCTACGGCAAGGCCGAACTGCTCGAACGCATGCAGCCATTCAAGGGCGGCGGGGACATGATCCTGTCGGTAACGTTTGAAAAAACCGTCTACAATTCCGTTCCCCACAAATTCGAAGCGGGTACCCCTCCGATCGCCGCCGCGATCGGGCTGGGGGCAGCAGTGGATTACCTGTCGGCGATTGGCCTCGACAGGATCGCCGCGTATGAGCTCGAGCTGCTCAATTATGCAACCGGACAGATGAGCACCATGCCGGGCGTGCGTATTATTGGCACCGCGGCAACGAAGACAGCCGTGCTGTCGTTCGAGGTCAAGGGCGTGCATCCGCATGATATTGGCACTCTCCTCAATCACGAGGGGGTCGCGGTGCGCACCGGACATCATTGCGTCCAGCCGGTGATGCTGCGCCTCGGCGTGCCTGCAACCACGCGCGCATCCTTTGCGTTTTACAATACAATGGCTGAGGTCGATATATTCATCTCAAGCCTTCGCGCCGTGCAAAAGATTTTTACATAAATGAATCCGAAATCACTCTATCAAGAGGTCATCCTCGATCACAACAGGAAACCGCGGAATTACGGCACGCTGGATAACGCGAGTCATCATGCGGTCGGCCATAACCCACTGTGCGGCGACCACCTCGACATCGAACTTCATCTCGACGGGGAACGTATCGATCAGATCGCATTTCATGGTGAATCGTGCGCTATCTGCAAGGCATCGGCTTCAATGATGACCACTGTCGTCAAAGGCAAGGCACGTGCCGATGCAGAAACATTGATCCGCGAATTCCGCGATATGGCGATCGGCAAACTCGACATCGAAAGCCCCCATCACCTGGGGCGGTTAACGGTATTCGCGGGGGTTCGCGACTTGCCGACGCGGGTGAAATGCGCGATTCTTCCATGGCACACGCTGCATGCGGCGCTCAATTCGGTCAACACCACCTCGACCGAGGCGGAGGAAGATCCCATGCATGCTGCGATCGGTGATGCCTGACTGGATCATCGTATGATGTCTCGCCTGACAGGAGGAATGAATGCCAAAAATAGCTGAAATCGAGGGCACACCAAACCGGAACGCGTTGAAATTCATTCTCAGGGAACCGTTGACCTGGGGGGTCACACGCTCATACGACAATGCCGAGCAGGCAAAGGACGATCCGCTGGCTGCCGCGTTATTCGATATCGATCACGTGACGAACGTGTTTTATGTCGATCGCTGGATCACGATTACCCAGGACGGCGGTGCCGATTGGCAAGACCTGGCGCGCGCGGTTGCGGATCCGATCCGTGCGGCGCCCGCGGCAGATTCGAAATCAGCAGCCAAGGTTGCGGCGGCAACCGCTGCCATTGCAGGTTTGAGCCCCGAGGATCAGGAGCGCCTCGAAACTATCAACACCCTGCTTGATGAAGAGGTGCGGCCCTATCTGCAGAATGACGGCGGCGATCTTCACGTGCTTGGGCTCGAAGGCAACAAGCTCAGCGTACACTATCAGGGTGCGTGTGGCACATGCCCGAGTTCAATCACGGGCACCCTCCGGGGTATCCAGAATTTGTTGAGATCGATAGAACCCGATCTCGAGATCGTCGCAATCTAAATCCGAGAGACAAATCCCGATATAATGCCGATGTAACGGCTGCCGCAGCCACGTCGCGGCGGTCCGCGCGTGTCCGTTCAATCGATCGCAGCGCTCTTGCTCGGCAATAAATAGAAAATCAGATGCTTTGGGTGAAATCTTTTCACATCATATTCGTGGTCGCCTGGTTCGCCGGCCTGTTTTATTTGCCGCGCCTTTTCGTGTATCACGCCATGACCACGGATCTGCCCGGGATCGAACGTTTCAAGATCATGGAACGCAAGCTTTACTACGGCATCATGACGCCCAGCGCGATTCTGGCAGTTGTTTTCGGCCTGTGGCTCTGGCTGGGCTACGGGATTTCGGGCGGCTGGCTGCATGTCAAACTGGCGCTGGTGTTGATACTGATTGCGTATCATCTCTACTGTGGCAGGCTTTTTGCCGATTTCAAGCATGATCGTAACCGGCGTAGCCACGTTTATTACCGCTGGTTCAATGAAATTCCGGTGTTGATTCTGGTTGCAGTGGTGATACTGGTGGTCGTAAAGCCCTTGTAATACCTTTTTCGTTTAAAATTCCCGGCAGAACGGGGGGCCCGACGATGCCGGCTCGAGACCGATGAGGCCGAAGGCCAGATAGTTCTTCCCGCCCTACTGCTTCAGGCAATCATGCAAACAATCACCGTAGCGCTCGGTTCCGAGGCTGGCGAGCGCAGCTATCCTATATATATCGGTGCCGGCATTTTGAGCCGCCCCGAGCTTTTTCTGGACCGCTTGCGGCAGAAGCGGGTCGCGATCGTGTCCAACACGACCGTGGCGCCGCTTTACATGGAAAAGCTGCGCGCCGCGCTGGGGAGTCGTGATGTCGTGTCTGTACCCGTCATTCTTCCCGACGGAGAAGAACACAAGAACTGGCAAACGCTGAATCTGATCTACGATGCGCTTCTGGCGCATCGCTGCGAACGCGGTACTTCCGTCATCGCGCTGGGCGGCGGAGTCATTGGCGACCTGACGGGATTCGCTGCGGCGACCTATCTGCGCGGCGTTCCTTTCTTTCAGGTTCCGACCACACTGCTGGCCCAGGTTGATTCTTCCGTGGGTGGCAAAACCGGCATCAATCACCCGCTCGGCAAGAACATGATCGGCGCGTTTTATCAACCCCGGGTGGTCATTGCGGACACGGCGACGCTCGATACCCTACCCGACAGGGAGTTGTGCGCCGGTATTGCAGAAATCATCAAGTATGGCCTCATCCGCGACCCCGATTTCCTGGACTGGCTCGAGAGCAACATGGCGCTGCTTCTGGCTCGGGACGCCCGCATACTGATCGAGGCAATACGGCGCAGTTGTATCAACAAGGCTGAAGTCGTGGAGGCTGATGAGCGTGAGAGTGGCGTGCGCGCATTGCTCAATCTGGGCCACACCTTTGGCCACGCCATCGAGAACGCGATGGGCTACGGTACCTGGCTTCACGGCGAAGCCGTGGCAGCCGGCACCATACTGGCAGCGGAGCTGTCACAGCGGATGCATCTGATCAGTTCTAATGATGTCCAGCGGATCCGCAAGCTCTACGTGCAGGCTGGACTGCCTGTCGTGGCGCCCGGTCTGGGCACCGCGGAATATTTGCGGCTCATGGGGCTGGACAAGAAGGTGGAGGAGGGGAAGATGCGTTTTGTGCTGCTTGAACGCGTCGGGAAGGCGGTGGTCCGGTCCGACGTGCCCGCCGCGGTACTTGCTGCAACTCTTGCGGAATGCACCGGCAATGCATGAGCTGGCGCCTTACGCGGTGACGCCTGAAAATTCTCGCGGACGCCGCATCACGGAAGAGCCGGCGACCGGGCGCACCGCATTTCAGCGCGATCGCGACCGGATCATCCACTCCACGGCGTTTCGCCGGCTCGAGTATAAAACGCAGGTTTTCGTCAACCACGAAGGCGACCTGTTCCGCACGCGCCTGACGCACAGCCTGGAAGTGGCGCAAATAGGGCGCTCGGTCGCACGCAATTTGCGCCTGAATGAAGATCTGGTCGAAGCCATTGCCCTGGCCCACGACCTGGGTCATACACCGTTTGGTCATGCCGGTCAGGATGCGCTCAACGGTTGCATGAAAGAATATGGAGGTTTCGAACACAATCTGCAGTCCCTGCGGGTAGTGGATGTACTGGAGGAGCACTACGGTGCGTTTGATGGGTTGAATCTGTGCTTTGAGACACGCGAAGGCATACTCAAGCATTGTGCCAGGAAAAATGCGCGGAAACTCGGCGATGTGGGTGAGCGGTTTCTCATCAACCAGCGCCCCTCGCTCGAAGCACAGCTCGCAAATCTTGCCGACGAAATCGCATACACCAACCATGATGTCGATGACGGTTTGCGCTCCGGTCTCATTACACAGGAGCACCTCGGGGACGTCGAGATATTCGCCCGGCATCTGGCTTCCGCCAGAAAATGCTATCCAGATATCTCGGGGCGGCGTCTGATCCACGAAACCGTACGGCGCATGATCAATACGCTGGTGGGCGATCTGATCAGGCAAAGCGCCGCCAACATCGCCGCGGCGCGTGTGGACAGTCTGTCCGCGGTACGTGCGGCCCCCTGCCTGATCGATTTCAGTCCGGAAGTGCGCCGGGAACAGCAGGAACTGAAAAAATTCCTGTACGATAACCTTTACCGGCACTATAAAGTGTCTCGCATGAGCGCGAAGGCGCGCCATACCATCGAAATGCTGTTCAACGTGTTTCATGCCGATATCCGGCTTCTCCCGCCTGAACACCAGTCAAAATGCCGCCAGGATAAGCATCAGGCAATCGCCGACTATATCGCGGGCATGACCGACCGTTATGCTATCAGGGAATACCAGCGCCTGTTCGCTATCGATGAAATCAAGACGCACTGAACTGTGCAGGCAGAGTTGATTTCCCAAAACTATGGGAACCAGAAGCCTGTCGGACTTGAAGAATCGAAGCGAAAA
>DASVYI010000233.1:0-5954 GCA_036392275.1 Nitrosospira sp.
TCATGAAAATACTCTCCCCCCATGACAATGTTGGTGCGGTCGGTCGGCTTGAGCGTAAGCGTGGGATTGATACCGTGGCGGCTCAAGTGGACACCGTCACGAAAACTGCCGGAGTTTTCATACATGGCATTGAGGCGAAAAGCCGCCACTTCATTAATGCCTTGGCCGATATCCGTTAACAGCCGTTTGGTTCCGAATGACCCCGCCTGGAACGAGAAGGAACGTACGGGATCCCAGCCGGCCACCTTGGCGACCCGGTTGATCACGCCGCCAGCGCCGCCGCGGCCGAAGATCATGCCATTGGGACCTTTCAGGGTTTCCACTCGCTCGATGTTATAAAGGTCGCGAAAATACTCGACGTCATCACGGATGCCATCGATAAAGAAATTCCCGGTTGACTGGTTACCCCTGAAGATTGGCGCATCGGTGTTGCCTTCCCCCTGCGCCATTTGTACGCCGGGGACGTAGCGCACCACATCGGCCATGCTCAGCATGCCCTGATCCTTGATCAAATCCTGCGTCACGACGGTGATGGCTTGCGGTACATCCCGCAAGAGGGTATTTGTTTTCGTCGCAGTCACGCTTTGCGCGATGGCATAGTCGCGCCCACGGCTTGCCGACACCGTTAACGAAGGCAGTACCGTCACGCCGCCGGGGGAAGCCGTAACGGGCGCGGCGCCGGGCGAGGCCTGCTGCGATTTTTTTATTGCGTATCCATTTTCCTGGGGCACTGCTTCAAACCCGCTGCCGCCCAATAATCGATGTAACCCGGCCCGAACGGTGAAATCTCCTTGCAGACCCTGGGTCATCACTCCTTTTACCTCAGCGGCGTCGAAAGAAAGCTTGACGCCCGTTTGCCGGGCAAAACGGTTCAGTGCGTCTTCCAGCGAATCCGGAAGAATATTAAATGACCGCACCTGGACATCTGCGGCTATGGGCGGCTCCGCCATGACGTCACGGGCTGATGTCATCAAGATCATTCCCAGGCAGATCAGGGCGCCATGGAACGACGCGAGCGCACATAATCGGCAAATTCCATGCGGCCAGGAAGCGCGTAATCGGAGAGAATGAACGGCAAGAGGGAAGGAGAACGGACGCAGAAGGGCTGCGGTAAGGCGAAAAGCGGTTATATGATGATCAGTATGATCAAGCGTCGTTTTATGCTGTTCCACAGCCAATATCCCTGACAAGTCCAAGTCAATTAAAAAAGTGGCTGGCTTGCCCGGGGGCTGGCTGGCTGAAAAGCCGCTGAGAAGGAGTGGCTCAGCGGCAACGGATAAATCTATGGCGGGTTACATGTTCATTTTCCGATACCGCATTTCATAATGCCGGTGAATAGGTTGGAGCGCCTGCAATTTGTAATATTTGTTAGGTCCGTGTGAAGCACTTGTGAATTTATTGTGATTGCAAATAAGAATGATTCGCATTATACATAAAGCCATAAGTAAAGCAAGGTCTTCATATTCACTCCGAGGTGTTGGCGCAGCCGTTAGCGGTGTCAGAGGAAGATGGGGCCGTGGAACTCAGGAACGCATATCTTCAACAGCAGCAAATTCAGATGTGTGGAATCGAACAGACCGGGCAGGGTTTGCGTGACACTATTTGCATTCCCCTCATTCATAAGGACTAATCATGGAAACGATCAAACTTGCAACCAGCCTTTTTGTGATTGGTATGTTGCTCACGCCTATCGCGGGATATTCCTCAAGCGAGATGAAAAAGGACCTGTCAAGCGTTGGGGAATATGCCAAAGAGTCTGAGATAACGACAAAAGTAAAAACCAAATTGGCTACCGAAAAAGATGTGAGCGCCATGCACATCAAGGTGGAAACGGATAAAAATGGCGTGGTCGTGTTGAGCGGTACGGCTAAAAGTCAGGCTGAAATAGATAAAGCCCACAAAATCGCGCATTCTGTGGAAGGTGTTACCAAGGTCGTTAACCATATCAAAATCAAAAAAGACTAAGCGTTGCGATTGCGTAATCCCAATCTATGCCATTTAAGTATCCGACGGCTGGGCAATATCCAGCCGTTTTTTTTTCGGTTCTGGCACGCTCTTCCAAGCCTGAGCTGATCTTGTCCAAGTTTATATCTCCTCCCGCAATTGCCAACAAGCTGGCCGTTACTGAAACCCGACTGGAAATGCCAAGCATTCGGTGATAGTGTCCCGGTAACCCAGAATAATATTCATAACACTGCCGATCGTAAAAACCATGACACTCAAACTTCATACCATCATCTGCAGCACGCGGCCCGGCCGTATTGGTCCACCCATTGCCATGTGGTTCCATGAGCTTGCCGTGCAACATGGAAAATTCGAGGCACTGCTGATCGATCTCGCGGACTTCAATCTACCGGTATATGATGAGCCGGAGCATCCGGCCCGCCAGAACTACCGGCACGAGCACACCAAGCGGTGGGCCGCAAGCGTGAATGCTGCGGATGCGTACGTGTTCGTAACGCCCGAATACAATTATGGCCCACCCCCCTCTCTTTTGAACGCACTAGATTATGTGTATAAAGAGTGGAACTACAAGCCGGCCGGGATTGTCAGTTATGGTGGAGTCTCAGGTGGCATACGGGCGGCCCAGATGGAGAAACTTACCCTGACCACGCTGAAAGTGATGCCTATGGTCGAAGCCGTAGTGGTGCAGAATGTTTCCGGCTATTTCGATGACAATGAGAACTTTCTGCCGGGCGATCACCACAAAAACTCGGGCATAGCCTTGCTGAACGAGTTGCATCGATGGGCACAGGCATTGAAGACGATGAGGCAACCGTAGGATTCGGGATGCGGGTCAGTGCGGGGGACCATTCTTTGAACCCGGCATCGAAAAATGGGGATATTCCCTTTTGCTGTTTCCACGGAATATGTAGTCAAAATTCCGTATAACTTGTCTTGAACATTCGTACCGTCGAACCTTGAGCGATTTAAAATGTCCCGGATTGGTGTCCTGCTCTCATTGTCGCGCGAGCATCATCATTCGCTGGTAATGGCGCGTGATGCGCGGCGTGCAGCCGATAATGGCGACGCAGCCATAGTGGCTGCCGCGGTCGCGCGTATGGAAAGTCATTGGCACGCACTGATGGCCGCGCACTTCGACGAGGAGGAACGGTTGATACGCATGGCGGAAGATACACTGGACGCTGAATCGGTGGCCCGGATTCTGTCCGAGCATTGCGAACTGCGGAGGCTTGCCGGCGGTCCCTGTGAGCTCGAGCCCGCGACGCGCCTGCTTAAGTTTGCGGATCTGGCCAGCGCTCACGTGCGTTACGAAGAACGCGTCTTTTTTCCGCAGTTGCAGGCGCATTCGTGTGTTGGCGCCGCCGCCAGGGCAGCCGGGTAGCGGCGCCTCAGCCGTCCAATCACTTTCATTGATCATGAGGAGATAACGTGAATTTTCCCGATTTTTATGAGCAGGCTCCGGTAGTTCGCACTCGCGACCCATTCGCCGAGATGCTGGGGGCCGCGCAAGACGGTATGCTTGAATATCGCTACGTCGATGCGGTAAGGCTGGCCGGGCATTCCTGTCCTACTGTCGCCGGGGCGTACCTGATGGGGCGTGCGGCGCTGGCCGCGCTTTATCCCGACGAACCCGCCGAGCGCGGCGGCATCACCGTGCACATGCCCGCGCCGGAGCATGAAGGCGTGACAGGGGTTATGGCGCAAGTGCTGACATTGCTCACCGGTGCGGCCTCTGATAACGGTTTTCACGGTATCCAGGGGCGTTTCAAGCGCAAGGGACTACTCAGCTTTGCCGACCACCGTGAAGGCGAGGCGATCACCTTTACTCGCCTCGACACGGGAGTGAGTGTTGCGGTAAGCCTCAATGTTTCTCCGATTCCCGGTGATCCGGCGCAAGGGGCGCGCATGGCAGCCATTCTCCAGGATCGTGCTGACGACTCGCAACGCGCGGAATTTGCCAATGCATGGCAGGGCCGCGTGCGGCGATTGCTACTGGAGTTTGCCGACGATCCGCGGGTGATTCAGCTTACTCCCATCCAGTAATCCGCTTCAGTTCGTCAATCCCACGCAGGCGGTGAAGCGGTTGTCAGCGCGGAATTCTAGTGGTGTAACTGCCGCTCTTCTGGATTTCACCGTTGATCGTGTAGATGGGGCATGGTTGCAGGTAGCCGGGCGCGGCGAGGGATCGGGTCGTGGTGATCTTGACCATGCGCCGTGCAACGGGTATTCCCGGCGACCCCGAAGTTGTCTCCCGCGGTGCTTCACCGGCTGGTTTCGGGGGATCACATACAATATACCCATTGAACCTGTGTAGTGGGGTGTCTCGCGGATAGTAACTGCCGGGATACTGGAACCCATAGCCACCATTGAACCCGGTGGCCCCGCCAGCCGGTACCGGTACCGGCACCGGTACCGGTAATACAGCGGCCGGCCCCCCAAATGATTGACCGTATTGATTCTGGATCGCTGCTGGAGGCGTGAAGGCGCCTTGATCCATCTCCGTCACTGGAACTGATACAGTGTCCCCATCTTGAGGAATCCATTCCTGCGCGGCTGAGTGGTTAGGGTAGCTCGAGCATATCAGACCGAATCCTATAAACATTGCAAAGTATTTGATCATGGAATTCTCACTTTACGAATCAGAGAGCAAAGGCCGCATCTTCAAGATCACGCGCTATAGGAATATTACGGCTGTTTGGTTCTGCTTATTTATAGTATCTCGAGAGTGGGGAAAATAATTTTCGATTTTCGTTGTGTATAAGTGGCCGTCCAATTTAAATTTAAAATAAACAGGAAAAGGCGAATGTTCTGCGACTTATAAACACCGAACGGATCAGGGGCAATACCTGCATCGGTATCTCAAATTGAGCTTGACAATTGGCGGTAACGCTGTATAATGCGCAACTATATTGTGAATTTCTGTGCGCGATCACAAAAACGACTAAGCCCGCTTCAGCGGGTTTGATAAATGCCCGCATATGCGGGTTTTTTATTGCCCACCCGCTTCTGGCGGGTATTTTTTTGCCTGTCGCTAAAATAGCTGAATAGTATCAACAGTTTTTAATTTTGGGCCGTTTCACACGGCTTTTTTGACGTCTCCCGGATTCCATTCATGCCCGCCTCGCGCGGGCTTTTTATTGTCCGTCATTCCGGGATTTTCTCGATAGGAATTTATGATTAGCACCCCTACGATTCTAGCGGTGGTGATCGCCGTCTCCGCCGGTCTTGCCTTCACAGGCGGATTCGCGGTGAGCAACTGGCGCTCGTCAGCGCAGATACAACGGCTCAACTCCGATAACGCGGTGTTGCATGCCGCAAACGATAAATGTGCTACGGATATTCAATCCGTACATAGCGCAATGGATGCGCTGGCCGCCGCTTCGGCCAAGCAGAAGAAACAGGCGGCCAGGGCAATGCAAGTCGCGGCAGCAGATGCAGCAAGGCACAAGAAGCGCGCTAAAAAGCTGAATGCTCTTCCGCCGGTAAAGCCTGAGCATCAATATGAGGTAATTGTCAGGGAGCAGGCAGCGTATGTGCAAAGCCGCCATGAAGACCGCTAGGTTTGTGTCCGCGCTGGTACTCGCCTATTTCTTGTCCGGTTGCGCCAGCAAACCGGTAATTCAGACACAGGTAATTGAAAAACCTGTGGCGGTGCCGTGTTCAGTCGAGATACCGGGTGAGTGCAAATCGGCGTATGCGATTGACCGTGTTTCCCCGAAAGATGATGCCTTGACCATCAATCGCGCCCTCCGTGCGGAGATCGAGGAGAGATGGGCGTGCGAAATCAAATTGCTCGCGGCGGTAAAGGGATGCAGTGGACAAGCGCAATAAGAGGATGTGATGAGGAGAGGCAACAGCAGCGGAACATGTCATATTGATACCGGAAATGGGGTGGAGGAAAGTGGACTGGCTTCGGGACAGAACATGGAAAAGATTATGCCCGCGGCAGCAACCCCGGGCAGGAAGAAAGCCGTCTCCACACTAAAAAC
>DASVYI010000234.1:0-6522 GCA_036392275.1 Nitrosospira sp.
TCTGCTTCTTCTGCTCGCGGCTGAGCGTGCCGGCGATGCGGATGTTGACGTAGGGCATGGATAAATCTCCTGTTGGTATATACTGCCGATCAGTCCCCGGTTTTCCGGCGGGAAGCCATATCGGCGCAAATTCGTTCGAATACCTGCTCAAACATATCGGGCGTCAGCCGCCGGGTCTGGGTATTGTAGCGGCTGCAATGATAGCTGTCATATAGCGTCAGGCCATGCCTTTCCAAACCATCGGATGACAAATCGCCGGGTAGTGCATGAACCGCGCCATGGCCGAAGGAATATGCGCCGGGCTTGAACCCCAGTGCCATAAGTGCCGCCTGATGCGCGATGGCGCCCAGAGCAAGCAGCGCAAAGCCCCCTCCCTTCCTGAAATCGGCAATTTCAGCCGCGAGATAATGGTTGCATTGACGTATCTCCCGTGGCTCAGGTTTGTTTTCGGGCGGAAGGCATTTGACCGCATTAGTAATTCGGCATTGCATGAGCTGCAAATCATCTTCCGGTGAAGCGGATCCCTCATGATTGGCAAAGCCGAATTTATATAGCGTTCGGTATAACAATATACCCGCGAAATCACCGGTAAAAGGTCTACCGGTGCGATTCGCACCATGCATTCCCGGTGCAAGACCGATAATGAGCAGCCGGGACATTCTGTCACCAAAGGCAGGGACCGGACGAGCGTAATAATCGGGGTAGCGGATTTTTACCTCATCCAGAAATCCGGCCAAGCGGGCGCATTTCCGGCAATCCACGGAAAATCCGGATTGCATAGGGCTGCCGCCTGCTTTTTGTAGTAAGATGCGGGTTTTTTGATTCACTGGAAAAAATAATGGCCAAAGTTCTTGCAACGGAAATTCGCGTGGGCAACCTGATCGAGTGGGACAAACGGATCTGGCGCGTGCTGAAATGTTATCATGTCCATGTAGGGGGCCGGGGCGGAGCGTTCATGCAAGTGGAAATGAAGGATATCGAGGCCGGAACCAAGACCAATCAGCGCATTCGTACCGAGGATAAAGTAGAGCGCGCCTTTGTCGAACCACGCGAGATGACCTTCCTCTATCAGGACGGCGGCAACTACATTTTCATGGATAAGGAAAACTATGAACAGTTGAGCCTGTCGCAGGAATTCCTCGAAGGTCAGTACGAATACCTGCTGCCCAACACGGATATACAAGTCAACTTCCACAATGACCGCGCGATAGGCGTGCAGCTTCCCGCCAGCGTGGTGCTGACCGTAACCGATACCGAGCCCAACCTCAAAGGCGCCACAGCCACCAGCTCGTACAAGCCCGCCACAATGGAGACCGGGCTTGTTGTCATGGTTCCACCCTTCGTCCTGCAAGGCGAAAAAATAAAGATCAATACCGATAGTGGTGAATATATCGAGCGGGCATAGCCTAAGCTGATATTCACCGCTCCAGCCTGCGCTCCATGCGCTTCCTCCATCCTCCCTGGCCCGGGAAATCCTGCCGGATGGATTTCGAGGATTATCCATTCATCGCGTTCATTATGCGCTCGCGCCGAAGCCCGGCCTAAAAGCTGAGCTGTGTCCGAAAGGAAATTACAGACGGAGTGTCCGTCCGGTTGGGCGTTCCCGAACCCGTGTTGCCGAGTCTGGCGCTGCTGACATAGTAATTGAGCATGAAGCGCAAGCCTTGCCGGACATACCAATTGACCCCCAATGTAATGACTTCGACTTGGCATTTTGAAGTTCCGGTACGGCAAGGGTCTGCGTTCAGACTCTGCGTCGTATTCTCGGCAAGATCATACCGCGCGGCCAGTTCAAGAGCACCCCACTTGCCGATCGGTCTGGGTTTGCCCAAAGCCCCGCGTTCCATCCGGTAAATCGTTCGCTCACCGGTTACGAACCAGCTCGCCTGCACATAAAACGCCTGGACGGTGGAATTCTTTTGCACGCCGGCCATGGTGTGCGAATCATCGAGCGTGGAGTTTGCATATTCCCCTTGCAGTGTCACGGGTCCGATCGCATACGCGGCTTCCGCTGCAAAAGTGGATTGACTGCTATCGCCAGATGCGCCCGCGCTCGCACCCGCAACGCCGAGCGATTTAACGATACCGCGGCGGCCGCCATAAATGTCCACGACCTTCGGTGCAAGGGATTCGGGGCCGGAGGTGTCAACACTGTAGGAGAATCCGAGGTGAAAAATATTGCCTTCGTCCGCAAATGGCACCCAAAATAAGCGGCCACCGTAGCTTGAGCCGGAGATGGGCATACCGGTGTGCGTCAAACTCATGATATCCACCCCATAACCGAACTGATTGCGGAAGACGCCCTTGTAACCCACTCCCATCAACCATTGCCGCCCGGAATAAATGCCTGTGGACGAAGTCGAAGGTCGCTCCATCAGGGTAACCTCGTTCGAGCTTGCCAGTTCCTCCATACCGCGATAAGCCTTGAACTGTCCGACGGTCAACTGACCCGGGCCAAGTTTTGCCGAAACCCAGACCTCCCGCAAGCTGCCGGGGAAAGTGCCCGCGGCAAAGTCATTCTGGAATTTAAAGCTCAGATCATAAATTCTGGCCGTTACGTCCGTATATCCGCGGCGGAAGTTGAAACCGTCATCGGGAAAGCTGCCGGGTATCTGACTGCCGAACGGCGGATAGGCGGGATTGACCTTATCATTATCGAACGCATGCACATCGAGATGAGCACGCGCACCGAAGACCGCCTCAAAATTGCCATCCTCGCTTTTGATTTTGGGACTGCCGCCTTGGGTTGTGAAGATAACCGCCTGAGCCGACGCAATATTCGCACTCATGAGGAACGCCAGGGCGCAATATTTCAGAATCGTGTTTATCGCGGGTCGATTGAAAAATGAAGTAAAGTGAATGAATTTGAAACGGCGTAATCCGCCTGGCCGCCGCATGCCTTCCTCGCGTCCCCGTCCCCATGGAATAACACACTGAACAATTACGACACGATCGGTATTATCCGATCGCAGTAACTTTGCTGAATAGACAAGGGAATGGCCATGAGAATTTCGATATTATCAATAAAATCAAACGTGCTGGCTACTGCGATCATCTTTCTCGGTGCGGGCGCCGCACGGGGCTGCCACTTGCTCATCAAAGAATGCCGGAAATTTTTTTAGTGTGTTACCGCACTGAAGAGTTCGGAAACCCCGGGTATTCTTTATGACACAGCAATATCGCTGGATGAAAAAAAGGAATAATCATGAAATCCTTTTCCATATCAAATTTAAATGTCCGGTCCCTGGCCTCTGTGCTGGGTCTGGCCAGTACCCTTATTTTCAGCATGCCGGGCATCACGCATGCCCAGTATGGCGGTGACAGTTCCAGTCAGGGTAGCTCCGCCAAGGAGAAACCAGGTTCCACGGGAACGAGTGGTTCAACAAAACCAAGTGCGAAAGGTGCGAAAGAAAAATACTATGGCATGCCCAAAGAGGGTGAAGAGATGGACACGGGATACGTAGATCAAAAGAAAAAAATGGAGCGGGCACAGGACGCAAGATCGCCCAGCCCCGATCCCCACGTGCCAGATTTTCCCAAGGACAAGGAAGGAAAGCCAATGAAAGACCTGAAGGATGAGCAAGGCGGATCGATCGGCCCCAATTAGATCAGTCAGTTACGTGACAACCGGGGAACCTTTGAATGAATGTTAGTCGACCTTCAGACTTGTAGTAACGTAATCCATGGAGGAGCGGTAACCAGGTCCATGAAGGACCTGTTCAGAGGTTTCCAGGTAGTCCGGCGGGGACATGCCGGCCTGAGAAGGAATATGAAGCAACTCTTTAGTGTTTTTCTTATCGGATCGGCTCTCCTTTCCAACCCGACCGCGTTTGCGCAAGACAATCTCGAAAACGAAATGCGCAATTTTGCTGTCAATATTACCGTTGGCAGCAAAAAAGGCAGCGTCGATAGCGCAGCCCTGCGTTCAATACGCAAGCTGGTCGGGGATGCCATTGCAGCAGGCACGGTCGATATATTTTATATATATTACCCCCGGGCAGGCGGCGCCACCTCGACCGAGTTTGGCTTGTCCGCGTGCACGGAGGCAGGTTTCAACTCAGCCCCGGAAAAATTCAAACGTTTCGTCGACCAGGTACGTTCGGTTCGACACGAAGCACAAACGTTCCTCAATGTCGAATGGATGGAACGCTGCAGGGACTTCAAGCCCATCGAACCTTTGGACTGCGGCGGAGTTCTCGGGACATTGTGCCCGGGCGGGCAATACTGCAGCCTCAGCATGGGCCGATGCAAAGTTGCGGGCGCTCAAGGATCATGCGAGGTAATACCCGAGGCATGCAATGCGGAATACAATCCGGTTTGCGGTTGCGACGGTAAAACCTACGGAAATGCATGCGAGGCCGCGCGTGCGGGGGTTTCTCTCGACCACTACGGACAATGCAAGCCACCGGAAGAACTGGTATGTGATAAAAATCGGGATGACAATTGCAATAAATCAGAAAAAATCCCCTGAAAATAGAAGCCTGATTATCTGATTCAACTGCCCGTTCAATTCCCCTTGCAATATTTCCTTCCACAATTGCATTCTGATTTCCTGGTCACGGTTCGAGCGTTGTATCGATACGGCTTGCGGGTGCGACGGATTGGCGCACGCGTACTGCGGCGATACCGGCACCGACGATCAATCCCATGCCCAGCAGCGTCACGCTCGTGACCGGGTCCTCGAACAGCAGTACGCCATACAGGTAGGACCAGGCGATACCCAGGTATTGGAGACTGCCATTGACGAGCATTCGCCCGGTCCCATACGCACGGGTTATCA
Source organism: Nitrosospira sp. (assembly GCA_036392275.1). Classification (GTDB taxonomy): domain Bacteria; phylum Pseudomonadota; class Gammaproteobacteria; order Burkholderiales; family Nitrosomonadaceae; genus Nitrosospira. The sequence goes on from DASVYI010000234.1 coordinate 4,781, forward strand.
ACAACTGCGCCAGCGTTGCCAGCACGCCTACGGCAAGCAGCAATCCCAGACCTTGCGGCGTGTGAGCATGCCAGCCATCACCGAGCGACGTCGCTACAATACCGCCACCAATACTTCCGATGGAAAAATAAAATACGACCCGGTCTTCCGGCTCGCCGGCCCTGCCGAGTGCCGATACCTGCAGGTAGGCAATGGCGGTGAGCAGCCCGGAAAGCAGGCCCATCAACCCACCCCATAACTGATCACGCTCCATGGCGGGTTGAAGGATACAGATCACACCGGCAAAACCGGCGAGTACCGTGCAGACCAGACGGGCGTCGACCGCGGCGCTGCCGAGCAAGGCTGCGCCGCCGATGAGCAGCACCGTCATCCAGATAGGAGCCATGTAATTCAATGTCACCGCGGTGGAAAGCGGCAACTCTCCTATCGCATAAAACCAGAGCCCCAGCGCGCTCACGCCAGACAAGCTTCTCCAGAAATGCATCGCCGGCACCTGGGTGCGCATAGTTTCGCCACGCACCTGCATGAGCGCCATCATCATTACCGCACCCACGATGCCACGGTAGAATATGATTTCGCCCGTGCTGTACTGCGCGGATGCGAATTTGACGCACATGCTCATGGTTGCGAAAAGAAAGGTCGCGCCCACCATTGATAGCGGCGCCGATATATTTATCATCATCCTCGCTTGCATTCTCCCGGAAGGGCGGCAAACGCCGCGATTCCCGATTCGTCCATGTATTCTTACCATCCGGCGGAATCGGCGCAAGCGCAATTTGGTTTTTGCGGGTGCGCTGTATAAAATTGCCGGTATGAGTGCGGTCTGGAAATTTATCGATTTTTACGCCCCATCCGTTGACGTGGCCCGGTCGCTGATAGGCTCGACCTTGCTCCTCGATGGAGTCGGAGGACGAATTGTGGAAACGGAAGCATATGATCATGATGATCCGGCTTCACACAGCTTCTCAGGTCCCACAAAGCGGAATGAAGTCATGTTCGGCCCCCCCGGCCGGGCTTATATATATCGTTCCTACGGAATCCATTGGTGCCTGAACTTCGTCTGTCAGGCGGAAGGGCATGGGGCCGGGGTTTTGATCCGCGCGCTGGAACCACTCTCGGGGCTGGATGCCATGCGAGCCCGGCGCGGACTCGACAATGTCCGCCTGCTTTGTTCCGGACCAGGCCGGGTCTGCCAGGCGCTTGGTATTACGAGCACACATAGCGGCATGCCCATCGACGCGCCGCCATTTCAGCTATTGGCTCCTCCAGAACGAATCGCAATCCTGACAGGGCCGCGCATCGGAATATCAAAAGCAAAGGACGTGCCCTGGCGTTTCGGGCTTTCCGGGTCTTCCTACCTGAGCCGCCCCTTCCGTTGACCCGTCCAGCGTACGGCGCCGCGCGACCTGGAAGTCTAGTTCTTTTTTGCTGGGCTGCTTCAGGCACCCCCTGATTAACTCTCCCGCCGCAACGCAGGTTGTCAGCAACATGCATGAGGTGCAAGGTGTCGATATGCGCGGTGTGCACCGCATCACTCTGAATGAAGCTTCCCCCCATATCAATTCCATATCCAGCTTATCCTGCGCACATCGCCAGTTTTGACGAGAAGTTTATGCCCCCCGGTGCTCCTGTGCGTACTTTTACGTACCTGTTCTGCGTGGTTTCCCAATTGTTTAAGTCATTGTTTTACCAAATACTGATGGCCATAAGGTTGATGATTAAAAATCTGAATGTCGTAAAGG
>DASVYI010000235.1:0-8867 GCA_036392275.1 Nitrosospira sp.
CGAAAAGAAATTACGCTGCCATCATTGCGGCCACCAGGAGCACATTCCGGCCAGTTGCCCGGAATGCGGCGACCAGGACATTGCCCCGTTCGGCCACGGCACGCAACGCGTGGAGGCCGCTCTGTCCCGCCGGTTTCCCCATGCCCGGATCATGCGCATCGATCGCGATAGTACGCGCCGGAAGGATGCCTGGCAAAAAATGCTGAAAGATATCCAGGAGCAACGCGTGGATATGCTGATCGGAACACAGATTCTCGCTAAAGGCCATGACTTTCCCAACCTGTCGCTGGTGTGCGTCATGAATTCGGACGCATCCTTGTTCAGTTCCGATTTCCGCGCGTCGGAACGCCTGTTTGCCCAGTTGATGCAAGTTGCGGGGCGAGCCGGACGCGCCGGTATACCGGGAGAGGTACTGATCCAGACCGAGTTTCCCAATCACCCGCTGTATCACGCTTTATGCCGGCATGATTATGACTCGCTGGCGCAGACGCTGCTGGCCGAAAGAAAGCTGGCGCGGTTCCCGCCCTTCATTTATCAGGCCTTACTGTGGGCTGAAGCGCCAAAAATCGACGTGGCGCTGGCTTTCCTGGCCGACGCGGCAACTATGGCCGGAGCGCCAAAACACATCGAAATGTTTGATCCGGTTCCCGCACAAATGGCGCGTCTAAAGGGAATGGAGCGCGCCTGTCTGCTGGTGCAGTCGAGCTCGCGCAACACATTGCAGAAATTCCTTGGTGATTGGCGGGCACGGCTCGACGCCGTTCCCGGCCGCAAGGTGCGCTGGGCGCTGGATGTGGATCCGCTGGAGTTTTGAAGCTAAATCCGGCAGTTGACCGCTCGTGTATGCGGCCGGATACAAAACACGCTATCCGGACGCTGTCAGGTTTCGTCGAGCAAACGGCCCATCATCTGTTCCGCCTGGTGGCGATAGCCGCCGCCGAACAGATTAAGATGGTTGAGGACATGATAAAGATTGTACAAGTTCTTTCGAACGTCATAACCGGGATCAAGTGGATAACTCTCCCGGTAAGCCGCATAAAAGGCGGCAGGAAATCCGCCGAAAAGCTCGGTCATGGCGATATCGGTTTCGCGGTCACCATAATACACGGCCGGATCAAACAATATCGGTTGCGCTTCCCTGTCGAAACCGTAATTGCCACTCCACAAATCACCATGCAATAGCGAAGCAGCCGGTTCCGGCCCCAGGAAAAAGGAATCCAGGGTGGCCAGTAGTTTTTCGCCCAATATCCGTAACTTTCCGGTATGACCGTTGGCTTGAGCCAATTGCAACTGATAACCCAGCCGGTGTTCCCTCCAGAACTGAACCCAGCCGGAAGTGCGGGTATTGATTTGCGGGGTCGCGCCGATGGTATTGTCGCGCCTCCACCCGAATTTTACGGAAGTGCAACGGTGCATCGCCGCAAGCCCCGCTCCCAGTGCCTCGGCGCCGCGGGTCGAAACCTTGCCCATCTCCAGATATTCGAGCACCAGCCATGCCCTGGAGCGGGATTTACCCCAGCAGACGGGCTCAGGCGCATGCAGCGTACCGGAATCACGGATTTCCTGGAGACCTGCCGCTTCCGCTTCGAACATAGCCAGGCTTTCGGGGCCGTTCAGCTTGACGAAAAATTGCCGGCCCTTGCCTTCGATGCGTTGAGCCTGATTAATACAACCGCCGCCAATTGAGGAGATCGCTTCCACGGCAAACGGGGAACCGGTGGATGCGGAAATTTGTGCGGCGATTTCTGCCCAGGGCGGCATATACGACAAAACTATCGAGTATCCTGGCTATTTATCCATTCCCGTGCGCGAGCTATGGCAGCGCGATTCTGTTCCGGCGCGGTCCCGCCTATGTGGTTACGACTGGTAACGGAGCCCTCCAGCGTCAGCACGGCAAAGACATCGTCATCGACCAATCGCGAGAACTTCTGCAATTCCGGCAGAGTCAGTGCGCTCAGGTCCCGGCCGCTTTCTACCGCGTAGCGCACCGCCTGCGCAACCGCTTCGTGCGCTTCCCGGAAAGGCAGGCCCTTTTTTGTCAGATAATCGGCAAGATCGGTGGCGGTGGCATAACCGCGCATGGCGGCGTCACGCATCGCCTCGGGGTTGACGCGAATCCCGGTCATCATATCGGCATAAATACGCAGGGTATCGGTCAGTGTATCCACCGTGTCGAACAGCGGCTCCTTGTCTTCCTGATTATCCTTGTTGTAGGCAAGAGGCTGCGCCTTCATCAGCGTGAGCAGCGCAACCAGATGACCATTAACCCGTCCGGTCTTGCCGCGTACCAGCTCGGGCACATCGGGATTTTTCTTCTGGGGCATAATGGATGAACCCGTGCAAAAACGGTCGGCCAGTTCGATGAAGCCGAATGACGGACTCATCCATAAAATCAGTTCTTCGGATAGCCGCGACAGATGCGTCATGACGAGCGCAGCCGCGGCGCAGAATTCAATGGCAAAATCCCTGTCGGACACCGCATCGAGCGAATTTTCGCAAACACCGTCGAAGCCCAGTTGGCTCGCCACCATCTCGCGATTGACGGGATAACTGGTTCCCGCCAGCGCGGCCGCGCCCAGCGGCAGTCGATTCACACGCTTGCGGCAATCCAGCAAACGCCCGGCATCGCGCTTGAGCATTTCGAAATAGGCCATGAGGTGATGACCGAAAACGACTGGCTGCGCCACCTGCAAATGCGTGAAGCCGGGCATTACCGTCTCCGTATGCGCGCCGGCAAGATCCAGCAAGGCACGCTGCATCGCATGGATGAGGCTGACAATGCTGTCGATTGCCTCACGCAAATAAAGCCGTATATCCGTCGCGACCTGATCGTTACGTGATCGCGCCGTGTGCAGGCGTTTACCGGCATCGCCGATCAGCGCGGTAAGGCGTTTCTCGATATTGAGATGTACGTCTTCCAGTTCCGTCAGCCAGACAAATTCGCCGCTGCGGATTTCCTCGCGAATCTGTCCCAGGCCATGCTCGATGGCGGCAAGATCGCCGGCGCCGATAATACCCGCGGCACAGAGCATCCGTGCATGAGCAAGCGATCCTTGAATATCGTAGTCCGCGAGCCTCCGGTCGAAATCCACCGAGGCGGTATAACGCTGCACCAGCTCGGAAACGGGCTCGCTGAAGCGTCCGGACCAGGGGTTTTTATTCTCTTCGGCCAGCATGACTGTTTGCTCTCTATTATTTGAGGTTGCCATAAAATCGCGTCAAAAATGAAAGGGTGTGCAACCTTCCATCTTCCTAACAAATTGATATTACGAATTTATTCATAATAAAGATACCAGAATGTCCCGTCAAATTGACACCTGTAAATCGCTATACTATGCTTTTTAGTATCCTGCTTCGCGTGTTTGACCCATTGCAGGATCGGCCTGTAATTTTCAAGACCGGGTTCCAATCAGCTCCAGCTTTTCTTCGTTAGACAGCTTTTCTTCTTGGAAACACCAAGTCTGCACGAGACAAGATCGGCTTTTCCAGTCGTGTTTTTCTCGTCCCGTGCATCCATCCCGATTCACCTTAGGAGTGGAGATGGCAACTCAAGAGACCGGTAACAATACAGGTAACAACGCTTCAGACGAGCATTCATCGTCGAATGAAAGCTCCGACGAAAGCGCAACGGCTGCTGGACCAGCAGATGAAATCATCGAGCAGCATATCGTCTTCCACTATAACGCGGCCACCCATCAATTAATGAAGGTTGAGGAGATTGATCGCAATACTGGAGAGAGAAAGGAGATCAATATGAACGACCATTGTAAGCAGGGACACCATCCCTGCGGTAGTTATGACCCTTATGGCGGCGCTTACGATCCATACAGCGCCGGTTATGATCCATATAGCGCGGGTTACGATCCATACGGCGCCGGTTATGATCCATACAGCGCTGGTTATGACCCATATAGCAACGCAGGCTATGATCCCTATGGTGCCGATTATAGCGCTTATGACCCCTATGGCGCGAGCTACGATCCCTATAGCAGCGGTGCATACGATCCGTATGGCGGAGCCTACGATCCATATGGTGCGGGCTACGAGCCTTATGGCGGCGAATATGACCCATATGGGTATGGCACAGGCTATGAAACGTACGAGGAGACACCGGCGCCCATTTCACCCGCTCCGCCCGTATTCCCCGTGCGTCCGCCAGTGTTCCCGATTCGTCCGCCGGTATTCCCGTTTCGTCCGCCGGTGTTCCCGCTTCGTCCGCCGATATTCCCGGTACGTCCGCCGATATTCCCGGTGCGTCCGCCGATATTCCCGGTGCGTCCGCCGATATTCCCGGTACGTCCGCCGATATTCCCGGTACGTCCGCCGATATTCCCGGTGCGTCCGCCGATATTCCCGGTGCGCCCGCCGATATTCCCGGTGCGTCCGCCGATATTCCCGGTGCGCCCGCCGATATTCCCGGTTCGTCCGCCGATATTCCCGGTACGTCCGCCGATATTCCCGGTGCGTCCGCCGATATTCCCGGTACGTCCGCCGATATTCACGGGCCCGGCATCACCAGGTGGAGGTCAAGTCGGTGGATAGCGCAAGATGTTTGACATGAAGTAGCCACGTCCCGGCTTTCTCTTCAGAGATAGCCGGGACAATTTTCTTCTGATGAACCAGAGATCCGTCACACAAAAGAGAAATGGAATACGATCTCGCAAGCACACATCGCTGGATGATTCGCGACTCCGCCCGTACCGATGCTTTTCGTCAGGCGATTGCCGCCGTGGTAAAACCGGGGGATGTGGTGCTGGATGTTGGCGCCGGCTCCGGAATTCTCAGCATGTTCGCCGCCAAAGCGGGGGCACGCATGGTCTATGCGGTGGAACAAACGGAAATTGCGGCTCTGGCGGCACAGCTCGTTCAAAAAAATGGCTTGTCCGATAGAGTTCAGATATTGCAAACGGATGTTCAGACACTGGTATTACCCGAGCAGGCCGATGTAATCATTTCGGAATGGCTGGGCACCATCGGGGTCGATGAGAATTTGCTCGGCATGGTATTGGTTGCCCGTGACCGCTGGCTCAAGCCTGGAGGCACCATGGTCCCGGCCCGGGTCACCGCAAAAATGGCGCCTGCGCATATTCCGATGCGACCTGAGGTCGCCTTCTTCCACCAGCGCCCGTATGGTCTGGATTTGACCCCTCTGTCCGAGCCTTCCATCCATGAATTGCTCTGTTTGCGCCGCAAAGTTCGCAGGGAAGACCTGGCGGCCGCGGCGAGCGAACTGTGGGTAACGGACATGGCCACGGTACCCAGTGAACAGGCCTATTTGCCCTTTCGCGCCAAAGTCCGTTTTACCATTCCCTGCGACACGCCGGTCAATACCCTGGCAGCCTGGTTCGAAGCAGATATGACCAACGGCTTGACATTGAGCAACGCGCCCGAGGCGCCTGAAACTCACTGGGGGCAGTTGTTACTACCGCTCCGGCAGGAAATTGCGTTACAGGAAAATGATGTACTCGAAGTATGGATGACGTGTATTCCGGCGGGTCCATGCACCACAAGTCTCGCGTGGTCGGTGCGCCGCAATGACGAGGCGTGGGAACATCATGATACCCGTATCGTCGCCGGCGGTTATGCTTCCCACGACGAATTGCAATTTATGAATATAAATGGAGTGGATTCAATGGAACAGCTACCCCATTCAGACCTTACCAAATTTCTCGCCAGACTGGCGATCGATCCTGATTATCTGCGAGACTTCATCATGGATCCCAATCAGGTGCTGACCGGCGCCAAGTTGCCCAAAGCCGAGTATTCGGCCCTGATCAGCCGTAATGCGGCGCAAATTCAATCGGCATTATACAAGTATGAAACCCCGCCGGAACCCCCGGGGGCGGCAGAAGCACAAGGAGAAAAAGAATGACCGGCAATGTGCGCAATGTACGTAAGGGACAACTGGTCGTGGTGGGGACCGGGCTGCGTACCGTGGGTCATCTCACCACCGAAGCGATCGCCTGGATTCAGGCTGCCGACAAGGTGCTGTACGTGGTGGGTGATCCGGTCGCGGAGGAGGTCATTCACAAATTGAATGCCGCTGGCGCCGAATCATTGCAGGTACTGTATGGCGAAGGCAAAGACCGCATGGATACCTATAACCAGATGGTGGAACGGATACTCGAGTGCGTGCGTTCCGGGATGAGGGTATGTGGCGTGTTCTACGGGCACCCGGGCGTTTTTGTCTATCCCTCGCATGAGGCGGTGCGGAAGGCTTGCGCAGAAGGTTTTTCCGCGGTGATGCTGCCGGGCATATCGGCCGAAGACTGTTTGTTCGCCGATCTGGGCATCGATCCAGCCGCTTCGGGCTGCCAGTCCTACGAAGCGACTGACTTCCTGTTCAACATCAGGCGGACCGATCCATCCAGCAGCCTGGTTCTATGGCAGATAGGGATTCTGGGAAATGCCACCTTCAGTGCATCGGGGCATTATGATACGTCCATCATGCCGTTGTTGATCGCCAAGCTGACACGTCTTTACCGGCCGGATCATGAAGTGGTCGTATACGAAGCGGCGGTGCATATCGGCTGCCCTCCCCGCATCACCCGGGTGCCATTGATGTATCTGGCACAGGTTGAAATGAGCGCGGCTACCACGCTGTATATCCCGCCCGGCATGGCGGCGCTGCCGGACCCGCATACCGCCGCGCTGGCGGAAACACAACAGCGGCATGGCCGGCAACATGCACAGACGCCGCAATATTCTGCAACCGCATCCCCCGCGCAGGTGCCCACAGAGGTGTCATATGACAAGTAAGACAGTAAAGCGCTACCTCGTGGCGAACCGGCATGGAGCCGGCTTGCCCGATGCCTTGCTGCAACATGTGGAAAATACCGTGCAGGCGGACCAGCACGGGCAAACGATACGTAAGACCCGTTCCGGGCGCCACGTCATCAAATTATCCGAGCAGACTGCGCGCACTCTGGCTCAGCAGACTCCCGGCCTGATCGTGGAAGAGGACAAGCCGATACAGTTGGCGGCCATGCCGGGCCTGCCTCCTATTGTTCCACAGGCTCCCGGGATTACGTTGCCGCTCGAGGTGCGCAACACAAACGGCCAGCCGGTTGCTGATTGCACGGTTTATGCGGTCGGACAAGGGATAGGCTATAACGCCGATACGGATGACGAAGGCAGGGTGACGCTCACGGTTGGCAGCACGGAAATTGACCGGCTCATCGTTTCACCCCGTGATACCTACTGGTCCGCAATCTTCAACGATATCGATACCGATAATTTCACTGAGCTTAACGCCAAGTTACAGGCATTCGACGCCGGGCAAGTCGCGACCTGGCGGCATCGCCTGATGGGATTCGATCAGGCCGCACCCAGTCTTACCGGCCTGGGTGTTTCGGTCGCTGTCATTGATTCGGGGATTGCGTCAACAGCGCCCTCGATACATCCCGCCGGAGGCATCAATACACTCGATGGTTCGGATCCCGCCACCTGGAACATTGACGAAAAAGGCCACGGCACGCATTGTGCCGGCATCATCGCGGCCCAGCCGGCCGTGGGTGAAAGCATCCATGGGGGGGCGCCGGGTGTTGCGCTCTACTCGGTTAAAGTCTTTCCGGGCGGATACGTCAGCGATCTGGTCGAGGGTATCGAGTGGTGCATTGCGAATAACATCGATCTCGTCAATATGAGTCTCGGCAATCCCGAGCCATCCGAGATCCTGGCGGCCGCCATAGCGGAAGCATTCGCCAATGGAATAACGGTGATCGCTGCGACCGGAAACCAGAACACTCATGTCGCCTTTCCCGCCGCACTGCCCGATGTGATTGGCGTTGGCGCGATCGGCCGCACCGATTCATTTCCCAGGACCAGCGCCCATACGCTGAAGGTGGGAAATTACCGCGACTGGTGGGGTGGACTTTTCAATGCCAATTTCAGCAATTTCGGCAGCGAAGTGCTCGTCTGCGCGCCCGGTGTCGCGATTGCTTCCACCGTGCCCACCGGCTATGCAGCATGGGATGGAACTTCAATGGCGTGTCCCGCCGTGACGGCATTGGCGGCGCTCGTGCTAGAAGCCAATCCCTGGCTGCGCACACGCGACGCCAGGCAACCGCAGGCGTTACGCTGGATACTTGCCGCCGCTGCGGTAGATATGGGCTTACCCCCGGAAATTCAGGGACATGGTCTACCGACGGTACCGCGGGCCTTGGCCGCCGCACAGCAATTTACCAGACGATTCTGACCGATGCCTACCGATTCGATGTGATTCATTGCGATTCATCGAAAAAATTTAACAATAAACCGCCGTTTCACGCATTCATATGATTCTGGAACAGCAAACCGGCGTGTTCCCGCATCTTATGGAATCGTATGGCGTTCCAGTTTTCTTCGGCAACGCTCAGTTCCGCTCCGAATGATGCCAGAAAGGTGGGGGCATCAACCGCGTCATATGCGACCCGGTGGGCGTTGAGGTCTATGAAACGCTTGAGTTCGCGCGAGTCCTCCGAGGTGACCCACCGGGCCAGTTGGTATTTGGCAGGGGCAAGCCGGGGTTCGACACCGTATTCGTGCTTGAGCCGGTGCGCCACAACCTCGAACTGTAGCGCGCCGATGGCCCCGAGCAGCAAGGCACCGCCGGCATGTGGCCGGAACACTTGAATCGCGCCCTCTTCACCTAATTGGGCGAGCCCCAGCTTGAGCTGCTTGCTGCGCATCGGGTCCCCGATCTCGACAGTCTGGAAAATTTCGGGCGCAAAAAATGGCAGGCCCGTAAACTGGAGCCGCTCGCCTTCGGTAAGCGTGTCCCCAAGCTGCAGGGTTCCATGATTGGGGATTCCAATAATATCTCCCGGATAGGCGATATCGAGCAAGTCGCGCCGCTGCGAAAGAAAGGACACGACCCCGTTCGTGCG
>DASVYI010000236.1:0-2659 GCA_036392275.1 Nitrosospira sp.
TCACCCACAGCAGTCGATTTAATCTCTGACTTGAGCCACGCTTCAACGTCGGCGAAAATAGCCGACTCCCGGTCTTTGGCTTCCTTTAAACCTTTTGCCACCACGTCATTCTTTTCCGTAACCACACAATCCGGATGGTAATATTTATCCATGGATTCCAGTATCTGGCCTTGCAGAATCATGTTGTTAAAATCATTCAGTTTCTCTTCCAAAGTCATTTTTTACTCCTCTTGAATTGTGATTCCTCAATAGTTGCTTTAAGCAGGTCTTATGAGTTTGGTTCGATGAAAGTATCGCGGTCCAACGGCAAAACTTATCGTTTAGGGGCAATGGGGCAATGAGTTTGGAAGCACTCACGGCATATGCCCCATCTTGCCGCTCTGGTAATCCGTCATGGCCTGGCGAATCTCCTCGGAGCTGTTCATGACAAATGGGCCGCTACCCACGATCGGCTCGTCAATCGGTTCGCCACAGAGCAACAGCGCCGTTGCGCTTTGCGCGCTGTCGATACAGATACGTTCGCCCGCCCGGTCAAACAGGCCGACTTCCGCCGGGCCAATGGTTTCGCCGCCCTCCATGTGCACTGAACCTTTGAGCACCGCCAGTATGGCGGTATAGCTCTCCGGCACGGGAAGATCGATCTGCTGCTCGCTATCCAGGCGCAGATCCCACACATTGATCGGCGTGAACGTGTGAGCCGGGCCGGTAACGCCATTGAATTGACCGGCTATGACGCGCACATTTCCCTGGTTGTGAGGCAGGCTCAAAGCAGGAATTTGGCTATTCACGATCGCTTGATAATGAGGCGGTGACATTTTGTCCTTGGCAGGCAGGTTGACCCACAACTGCACCATTTCAAACATGCCGCCGCGGCGCGCAAAATCGCTGCCATGAAATTCTTCGTGAACCAGGCCGGATGCGGCAGTCATCCACTGCACGTCGCCCGGTCCGATTTTCCCTCCGCCGCCGGAGCTGTCCCGATGTTCGACTTCGCCGCTGTAGACGATGGTCACTGTCTCGAATCCGCGATGTGGATGTCCGCCGACGCCAAGCCGTTTCTCAGTCGGCGGAAATTCCACGGGACCGGCATAGTCAAAAAGTAGAAAGGGACTGATCGCCGACCCCATGCTCGAATAGGAAAAAAGTGTCCGCACGGGAAAACCGTTTCCCACCCAGTGACGTTCAGTACTGCGTAGAATACGCTGCAGTTTTTTGACAGGTTTTGTTGCTTGCATAGCTGTTCCCTCGTGGTTGCCAATTTGATGATGGGTTGTTATGGACTCAGCGGAAATGTATGAATTTCGTCACTCCGGCCCCGGCCCGGCTTGCCGGACATAGAGGAGACAGGTTTCGCCATATGATGTTTGTATTCTGCTCGCCAGACGCGCCAGACGACCCGGTCGGGGCAGGAGGGGGTCCGGCGCATAAATCTGCATCATTACTGAGTACTACTGTTCCGTTATAGAATAATTTGTTTTGGATTGCTCCGGAACCAGCCTTTCTTCGAAATCGATGTTCGGTCAAACAGAACAATGCAATTGCCAGGCATGGAATACGCTGGTCGAGGCAATCACCGGGAAACCGGTGTTTCGTTACATTGCTATCTCGGAAAGCACGAGCGTGCGGAATCTGGGTGCGGGGGAAGAGCCGCGTGTTTCTACCGGCATCGCTGACGATGACAAACTATTTTCTTGATATGGCCAAATCAAAATCGATCTATTCCTGCACCGAGTGCGGCGGCCAGACGCTGAAATGGCAGGGTCAATGCCCGCATTGCCAAGCCTGGAATACACTGGTCGAGGCAGTTGCTGAAAAGGCAGCGTCCCGTTTCATACCCGTATCCGAAACCGGCCAGGTACAGAATCTGAGCGAGGTGGAGGCGGGGGAAGAACCACGCTACTCCACGGGCGTGACCGAATTCGACCGGGTGCTCGGCGGCGGCCTGGTGCATGGCGGAGTCATATTGTTGGGAGGCGATCCCGGGATCGGCAAATCGACGCTGTTGTTGCAGGCCCTGTGCCACATGTCTCTCATGTCGCCGGCCCGCAAGGTGCTGTATGTAAGCGGAGAAGAATCGGCGCGCCAGGTGGCCTTACGCGCAAAACGCATGACACTCGATGCCAAAGCGGTACATTTGCTCGCCGAAATCCGTCTGGAGAAAATCCAGGCTGTGCTGGCCGAGCGCAAACCGGATATCGCGGTGATCGATTCGATTCAGACTATCTATTCAGACGCACTGCAATCCGCGCCAGGCTCGGTTGCCCAGGTACGCGAGTGCGCAGCTCAACTGACACGGCTGGCCAAGGCTAGCGGTATCTGCATTATTCTGGTGGGCCATGTCACCAAGGAGGGTGCGCTGGCGGGTCCGCGCGTGCTGGAGCATATGGTGGATACAGTGCTGTATTTCGAAGGCGATACACATTCTAGTTTTCGTCTGATCCGTGCTTTCAAGAATCGCTTTGGTGCCGTGAACGAACTGGGCGTGTTCGCCATGAGCGAAAAGGGTTTGCGCGAGGTGAGCAATCCGTCGGCACTGTTTCTGTCTCATCACGGCGGGCAGGTGCCAGGCTCCTGCGTGATGGTCACTCAGGAAGGCACCCGCCCGTTGCTCGTGGAAATTCAGGCTTTGGTGGACGAGGCTCATGCTCCGAATGCCAGA
>DASVYI010000237.1:0-3236 GCA_036392275.1 Nitrosospira sp.
GATTCCGCGGGCACCCGCGTGGGCAATGCCGCCAATAGGCACGAGCTTTCGCTGGTCGGCGCCGATGATGGTCATATCGAAGGCAATGGTGTCGATAACAGACGTTGCCTTCATCTTCGCGACCTTGTCCCACCCGCGGACCACCCAGTAGCCCGGTTCCCAATGGTCCATTGCCTCGATGGACTCGATCCATTTGGGCTGCTTCATTCCGTGTACGTCCGGAATGTAGACCCGCAGCGGAAAGCCGTGATCCTCATGCAACGGCACCCCATCCCATGCATAGGCCAGCATCACCCGCTCGTCGGCCTTGATCATCTCCAAGGGCAGGATTTCCCAGAACCCGTCGGCTGAACTGATCTTCAGATGGGTGGCGTTGGGTTTCAGGCCGAAGTTGGGGAGGATGCTCTTCAGGCTGACGCCGGTCCAGCGGGTCGTTCCGATAAGATCGCCGCCCACGGGGTTGGAGATGCAGGACAGCGTGACAAACTGGTGCATGGGTTCATAACGCCGGAGGTCGTCCAGCGTAAAGGACAGGGGCTTTTCGAGAAGTCCTCCGATCTTGAGCCGCCACATCATACCGTCTATCTTCGGCGGGGTCGTGTTGATGTCAATGCGGTAGTGCCGCTCCAGGGAAGTGTATTCAGGCCGCGTGCCGGGCGCAGGCTTTACGCCGGCGCCAGCGTTCGGCAGCACGTGGGTTGCGGACCAGGGCATCAGGTCCTCCATTTTCATCCGGCTGTGGCGCTCTGACAGAAGACCCACCATTGCCCCGGAGACCGTGATGGTCGCCGTGTACCCCGCAAGCCGGATAAGGAATTGACGCCGGTTGACCCGCTGAACAAAGGGTTCAAGGTCCGTGCCTTGTTCCGCTGGCGCGCCTGTAGCCGCCAACCGCAGATAGGTCCAGCTTAACGCCATGCCCCAGGAGGCAAAGACGAACAGGATCCAGAGAGCGCTGACCACGGGCAAGGCAACGGATGCCTTATTGAGAAAAGAACTGATGAGGACGGCGGGAATGGCAGCGATCAATCCGAGGAAAAGACCGGACAGATAGGCGTATCGGCCGCGCAGCGCGCGCAGCACGCCGAAGAGAACGGCGCCGGCAACGACGCCTGTGATGAACAGGCCGACAATTCCCATCGCCTGCTCAATGATCTTGGCGACGACGGATGTGGGACCCAGGTGCAGCCCGCGGATGGCTGCCACCATGGCGCCGATGACGAATTCAATGAACGCTCCCGGCAGTACGCGGGTCGTCCAGTCGAACACATCAAAGGGAACGAAGGGCAGGTCCGCCAGCCGCCAGCCAGCATAAAAGATGGCGATCAGTGCTGCGGTCAGAAATGCCCCAACCGCTGAGCCGATAAGAACTGCCGAGCCCTGTGTTCTCATGTTCTGCTCCTCTCTTTCGTATCGAACAGCATTATCTTGATCCGCGTTCTGAAATGACCTGTCACTATTTCATCACTGCCAACGGTAAATGTCAAGGGTCCAGCTGGGGTAACACATGCGAGCCCGGAAGGCCGTGTCATTGATTGCGCTGGGTATTCGATGAGGAGGGACGATATTTCCACCGACGATATGCCGGTATCGAATAACTTTCATTTGCCCTAACAAACCACACCGCCTATAATAGGGATAGCGGCATATCAGGTCAAATGAACCAATATATCTGGCAGAATATGACAGTCCGTAGAAAAATATTGCTCTGCTCTTCCGGCGTCGTGGGCCTCGTAACGGCCTTTCTGATCGCTGTTATCGTTCTGACACCGGTGTATCTGAACTCCACGGGAGTGAAAAACAAGATCCAGGCCGCAGTATCAGAAAAACTCGGCGGAAAAGTCTCCTATGAAAGGATCGACCTCTCATTCTTTCCCCGTCCTCACGTGATAATAAGTCAATTACACCTGGCCTATCCCCGGACATTCCGAGGTTCTTTGCAGTCGCTTACTATCTATCCGCACCTGTTCCCGCTCTTCAGGAGACAGCTCCTGTTTTCGAGGATTCAGGTCCTGGAGCCAGACTTCAGGATCATTCTTCCTGCCATTCTATCCGAATCTACACCTGAGGTTCCGTCTTTGGAGGAAACAAAAGCGAATATCCGGTCCGTTCTTGGATACCTGCAGGCAATAGGCCCCGGTCTTGTCGTTGAAATGGACAACGGCAAGTTCTTATTCAGAAGAAGTCACCGGGATTTTCTCTCCCTTCGAAACGTGACCGTGCATTTCAACGCGCCGCCCGGTGAGATGAAACTACTGGTCAAGGCTGTCACGGACCAGTGGGGAGATTTTACTCTGAGCGGAGTATACTCCTTTGACGAAGCGCAATCAGAGGTCAGGGATTTGGCCGTGTCTCTGGGGCACTCTTCCTTCACGGACTTCTCTGCTGTCCTGGCATGGGACCAACGCCCCCGCCTGGAAATACGTTCGGGCAGGGTCTCGCTCGCGCTGCAAGAAATCTACCAATGGCTTTCATCATCGGAAAGCCTAGCTCCCTTCATGCAGGAGATGTCGTCGTTAAAAGGCCATCTTTTCATAACGTCTATGCGCGGAGAGGGATTGATCTCCAATCCGGAGAAATGGCAACTGCGTCTAATTGGTCAAGCCCGGCGCATTGTCATTGAGTCGCCGCGGATGCCAGCTCCCCTGATACTCGATTCCCGTTTTATTGTGGAAGATAATTTGCTGGATGTAAGCGAATTATCAGCCCGGCTCGGATCGTCGTCCTTATCTCATGTTTCCGCACGGCTTGTGGGGAGAAACAATCCCGATCTAGAAATCCGGAGCGGCAACGCGGCGATCAATATTACCGAAATCTTTAGCTGGCGAACGTGGCATCCGGCTTTGGAGCAAATTCTGCAGGGCGTGGACTCAATGGCCGGCAACTTCACCCTTACCTCTTTGAAATTAAAAGGGCGCCTGCTCCAACCCGAGGAATGGAAATCAGCGCCACGGGCATTCTTGACCATATTATTTTTAATTCATCGTTCTTACCTGGACAGGTCGGTTTGGTCAAAGGAAATTTCAGTTTTGTTCCGGATAAACTATCCCTTGCCCTGCAGGAAGCCACAATCCTGGATTCGGCTGTGACCGGAACTGCCGTGGTGAGCGGAGTCACCAATGCCGTTCACAGCATCGACCTGACCTTGAACGCGAGATCAGGCAGGAAAACCCTTGATTGGGTTTTTGAGAGCCTAGAGCTTCCGCCCGAGCTCATGGTCAAGACTCCCCTTGCTC
>DASVYI010000238.1:0-8305 GCA_036392275.1 Nitrosospira sp.
TAAGCATCCACCACTTGCGCTCTGATTTTTAGCAGCGCTGCTTTTGCGCCGGCATGCTCCGGCGCCAGCTTCAATGCTTTGGCATAAGCCGTATAAGCTTTCTCCGGTTCGCCATCATTCAACCACTGGTTGCCTTCCTGGTACGCCTGTTCGGCAATGCGATTCGTTTCAACTTGATCGATCTGTCTCTTCAAACGCTCGTTCGCGGGATAGGTGCTCAGCGCCCTGGATAAGAGCTTGTTTGCTTCCGCGAATTGGCCGGAGCCGGTCAGTTTTTTTGCGTAGGCCGAGTAGACTGTGATCAGGAAATCATCCACTTCGGCGCCGGGGCCTCGTTCCGACCGGATGCGTTCCAGCGCATTGATCGCATCCGCAAACCGGCCATCCGTATAAAGCGCCTTGGCTTCCGCCAATCTCGGACTGGAAGTATCCGGCGGCGGTGGCTGCTCGGCAACCGTTGCAACAGTTGCAACGGTTGCAGGAGGCGCCTTGGATGGTGGAGGTTTTTTTCCAGGAATTTTGATCAGCTGGCCCGCTTCCAGTTTGTCGGAAACGGCAAGGTCATTGTATCGCGCGAGTACATAAAACTTGAACCGGTCGCCGAGAAAATGCTTTGCGATCAGCGAGAGCGTGTCGCCCGGCTGTACTTTGTAGGGAAAATTTTCCTTGCCCAGCATTTCCACCGGATCGGCATCGATCTGCTGTAACAGAGTCGCCGCGTCCTTATGGTTCGGCTCCAGCGCGAGCACTCGTTGCAACAAGGGTTTGGCTTTCTGCCTATCGCCGTGTTGAAGCGCATCCACGCCGGCTATGAATAATTCCCTGGCACTGCCCTGCGGCACCACCACCACGGCGGGCACCGGCTCAGGCTCGGGCGCTGCCGGTAAGGGTGCTGGCGCCGGAGGCATCATCGCGCAGCCGCTCAACCCGGCAACGAGCAAAATCGTGCGATAAATGCTGAGGTGTCGCGCGCCTGATCTCTTTTTATTATCCCGCTGTGGCACAATCGGTTTCAGCCTGTTCAAGTCAATTTGCAGTTCGGCAATATCTTGCCCTCAAAATGGATAATAGGCTGATTCAATGCCGGTATCCAGTCCCGGATGATCGCACGATCGATGGACGGTAAGTGAATAGTAAGCGGTTTACTTCCCAATTTAGTATTATTAATTATGAAATTGTTTTCGCCGAATGGGGTTGCTTTAAGGGGAGGCTTTCACACCGGTGCACTGTGCCGGCGTACTGTACAGGAAATCCGCAGGGCGGGGGATATCCCGGTAGAGATGGCATCATGATCCGTATTCAGATCACTGATTATAATGGCATTCCGCCGCTGCAGCCTTTGTTTGCCGAGTTTGCGGAAGCAGGTGGCAATATTGGCCGCGCGGAAGGAAATGCCCTGGTGTTGCATGATCCGGCACGGATAATCTCGAGAACGCACGCTTCGATTACATGCCGTGATGGCGGTTACTCCATCCGCAATCTCGGCACCGCCACGCCCGTTTATGTAAACGGCGAGCCGCTGGGCAATGGCCGGGACGCGCTCATTGCCGCTGGCGATGAAATTCGCATTGGCGGTTACACGATGAAAGTGCTGGCCGGCGGCCCTGGCGATGAGCGGCTCATTCAGCGCGCAGGCCCGCAACCACGAAGTGAGCCTCCGGCACCGGCGAAGGCCGATGCCTCCGGGGCGGGACCGGTTCCCATCATTCCTCCGGATTTCGATCCGTTTGGGAAAATGGCCCCGCCCACGTACCCGCCCATGTCCCCGCCACATCCAGTAGAAACAGAGACACCGGAAAAAATTTCCGAATCCGGGGATGTGCTGGGGCTTGGGTTTGGCCCTTCGATACCGGGCCAAAGCATCGATGAGCTGTTTGGTCTTGGCCCGGAAAAAGACATGGGCCTGAAAGATGCGGATCTTTTTCCCCCTGCTTCAACTTCTTCGATAATACCCGCACCTGAAGGCTCCGCTACGCCTAGTGTCGATCCACTGGTCGCGCTGCGCGCTGCCGCGGAGCATAAGCCGTCAGCCGCGCAGGCGCAGCGCGATGACGTTCTGGAGCTGCACGGCTCTTTTCGCCCCCCTGAGGTAAAACCGGATGCCAGGATGCATGAAAGGCCGCCGGAGAGGCCGCAGACCCCTGCTGCCACGCCGTCCGAACCCTACGGTATGGTTTTGTCCTGGGAAGACAAGGAACACGGCCGGGGTGAAGGCGAAATGACCAGCATAATCGTGCCATCACCTGCGCAGGAACGGCGCAAGGCCGAGAGGCGCTGCAGCGAGCAGTTTCAGCCTGCCCCGGCGGAACAGGTCTCAAGGAAAATCCCCTTGCCCGCTGAAGATATCCGGGCTGGCTCTGCTGTCAGCATCGCGGCAGAATCGGCCGTTTCGCCTTCTCCCACGCCGGTTCCCGGTCGCGACGAATTGCTGGGTGCATTTCTCGATGGCGCTGGGGTACCCGATCTTGCTATCGCAGGCGGGCTGACGCCACAGTTCATGAACACGCTCGGGCAATTATTGCGCGAATCCACGCAGGGCACGCTGGATTTGCTGCTCGCCCGTATGCTTACAAAACGCGAGGTTCGCGCAGAACTCACCATGATCGCGCCGCGAGAAAACAATCCCCTGAAATTTTCTCCCACCGTCGAAGCCGCACTGGCTCATCTGCTCGCCCCCCAGGGGCGAGGCTTCATGACGCCGCTGCAGGCCATGAAGGACGCGCATGACGACCTGTGCGCTCACCAATTCGGTTTCATGGCCGGGATGAGGGCTGCCCTCGCCGGCGTGTTGGAGCGTTTTGATCCTGAAGAACTGGAGCGGCGCCTCACCCAGAAAACAGTGATCGACACATTGCTCCATATCAACCGCAAGGCCAAACTCTGGGATTTGTTCGCGGAGCGTTACAAGGAGATATCTCATGAAGCGGAAGAAGATTTCCACGCCCTGTTTGGCAAGGAGTTTTTGCGCGCCTATGAAGCGCAGATCGCCAGGCTCGATCAGGACGGCAAATAGGGACGCGGATGCCTTTCATCTCCGTATGACGTATATAACGATATTCGGCCATTTTGCCCATGCCTCAATTTGTACGATGCGGCTGCCGTGCAACTGGAAATAACCGTACTGTCAAAACCCGGAGGGCGCGCGGTCAACGAGGATGCCTGCGGCTTTTGGTCCAGCCCGGAAGCGTGCTTCTGTGCGTTGTCGGATGGTCTGGGAGGACATTATGGCGGCGATGTGGCCTCCAAGCTCGCCGTTCAGCATGCACTCGACTGGTTTCGCGCGACGCCCGAATGCAGCAGGCGTGCAGTCGAGGCATCATTGCGTGCAGGTAACGCCGCCATTCTTCATGAGCAGCAGCGGGATGCGCGGCTTAAGAACATGCGCGCAACCGCGGTGATTCTTTCCATCGACACCAAGCGTGGCGTGGCGGTTTGGGGGCATACCGGCGACTCGCGCCTGTATTGTTTCCGGCAAGGACGGATTATCGAACAGACACGGGATCACAGCGTGCTGCAGAGCATGGTCGATGCCGGCTATTTGCAGCCCAGGGAATTGAGGACTTCTCCGAACCGCAGCAAATTGCTTGCCGCGCTTGGTAACGAAGAGCAATTCGAGATGGATATCATTCCCGTTGCGTTTCCGCTGCTGCATGAGGATGTTTTTCTGCTTTGCACCGATGGTCTCTGGGAATATGTGGAAGAAGAAGAAATGGAGCGCATGCTCGATGCATCACCCTCGGCGCCCGAATGGCTGAAAGCGCTCGAGGATCAGGTCATCACGCGCGGACACAAGGGCCAGGACAACTATTCGGCGATTACGGTATGGTGCAAGGAACCCGGCGAAGAATGATTTAGAGCTGCATGATTTAAAGCGGAGAATCCACAGTATCCTTACCGGGCGGCCCCTGAAGCATGCGGGCAAAATGACTGTCAGGAGGAAGCCCCGCGAAACAGTGCAGTTGAGTCAGCCCTACTTTCGAAGATACTGCCCACCAGAAGCTTTTTCCCGAGCCGGTCGCGGTAAGGAGGTTTTCCGCGGCGGCATCAAAAAGATCCGCAAGCGAATTTTCCGTGGGCAGGATCAGCAGCTTGGGAACAGTGTTTGCGGTTTGCCACCACGCCGCAAGCTCTTGCGCATCCTGACGCCGGCCACCGGGCTCGAGGAAGGGGAACGGGTTTTCACCCAGGTTACGATCGAGGTCGTCCGGCAGCGCGTTGATATTGAGCGTTGCGAGGGCTATGCGCTCCAGCGCGGAGTACCAGGCTTGCGCGGAAAAAACCGATAACATCATCCCTGCGTGAGCCTCGATGCGTAAGGCAATGGTGAGGGGAAAATAGCGCCCGACCTTGTCAACGCTCGGCATCAGCACCCCGGTCCACAGGCCGGATTCCGCTCCGCATACGCCGGGCATCAACGCGAAGCGCCATATCGGACCGGTGAGATAAAGATCGAGCCAGCGCTCACCGAGTTGGGCGCGGCTTGACGCCATGGAGTGCTGCAGCCACGCGTCCCAGGTATCGATGAACCCAGCGGGCAGACGGCGCGAGATAAAATCGCCAAGGCTGGGAATTTTTCCATACCAACCCGCCACAGGCGAGCCACCGGCGCTATAACTGCCCGGGACAGTGGAACTGGTTGAGTTCATTTAGACGAAACGGATTCCGCACACTACTGGCCACAACCTCGAACCGTGCTTTGCGTCCACCGACACTAAAGGTGACAATGAATTTTTCCGGTTGCGCAGTCGGGCTGATCTCCATTCCATCCAGCATACGGAACAGCGCCCATGGGCCTTCAAATATCTTGACGGAACTTCCGGCAATATCGGGAGCGATTTGCAGCCGCACCTGCGAGCTGGCTTGAGGCGCCCATCGCAAAGTTGTCGGTTGTTGAGGTCCGTGGCCGTACCTCACCAGGTTTCCGTCAACATTGAGAACGAACTGGGTGATCGATGCATCCATTTCGATCGGCTTGAAAGTAAGGTCCATCCCCAGTGCCGGTCCGCCTCCCGGAAAAAATACATCACGAATAGTTTGTGCACGCTGGAACTCGTGGAGAGCACCCGAAGCACGGCCCATATCCGCATCGCCGATCTTGCGGAAACGCCATGGCCGTGTGGAGGTATCCACATACTGTGCGAGGTTCTTCTGGAAAAATTCATCCAGCAAGCCCCCGGGAGCGAAAAGCCGCACAAAGTCAGCCGGTGTCACGTCGCGCCGACTATCTTTTACAAAAGGATAGCGCCCGGCAATCGCCTTGGTGCAGAATTCACCAATCGATGCTCTGAGGGCTTGATCCAGGTTGGTCAGTGTCGCACCGAGCGCCTGGCTGATGCCGCCTGTTGCAAGCGTGACCAACATGGAGCGTACAGGTTCCGGCATGCGGCCGGCATCCGCCTTGATTTTTGCCGGCACGTCGCTCTGCGGTGGAGCGCCTCCCCCTCCTATCGCCGCTTCCGTTGCAGTGAGCAACGTGTAGAGTTCATTGATTCGCGCGGGAATGGCGTCTATGGGCGCTGGCTGGCCGGGGGCCGGAGATCTCACCATGTTTCGTAAATCCTTGAAACGGTCATCGACGACGGTCTCGGGTCTCGACTCGGCTGCCGCCGCGGGGGTTTTCTGGCCGGTCTGACCGAAAAGCAGCTCCAGCTTGTTGCGTGCGCTTTTCACCTTGTCCGTCGTCTTGCCGACGATGGTTTTGTCGCTCTCTGCAACATCGACGAGCGTCGTTTCCTTGACGATGGCACGCATGAGCGAAATCAGGGGAGAATCGCTCGCAGAGAGAAGCCGCGCCATCTGGATACTCTTCTGGAGATTATCGGCATGGATCACGTGTATATCATTGATAAAAGCCGACCATATCGATACGTAATCTTCCAGATACAGGCGGTGCACTTCATCCAGCAGACGCGCCTGCGCTTCGGGATTCATCCACCGGTTGCGATCTTTTTCCTTGAGATCAAGAACCCATACCTCTTCATCCGCCAGCTCCCTGGTGACTTCCCTGGCGGCCTGGGAAAATGCTTTATGGTAGCCGGTATAGCTGAACAGGCCGGGTACGCCTTTGGTCAGGGGTTGTCCGCTGGCGCGGGTGAATATCAGCGGCGCCGACGGCCCCACCACTTTGGGAATGGTGAATTCCGGTATTCCAGCGCCAACTCCCTGCCGTTTTATCCGGTTATAGATGCGCTGGGCGATGGGTGTCTGGGCTACTGCGTAACGCACATTGGACACGAGCTGTGCATTGATGGGTACGGGCGATGACAATGGGCCGTGAGCCAGCAGGTTGTCCAGATGAATTTCAAGTTGCCTGCGTTGCTCGACGGTAATTTCACGAGGCAGACTGATTTCCCAGTCGGCGGTGATAAATGCCTTTAACGCACCGGCGTCGAAATGCCTGGGCTCATATAACATGAGGTAAGCCTTGAGACCTTCATACAAAAGCTCCGGGTTTGCGCGGCTGCCGGTGCTGAGCAGGCGTTCGAGGCGCAGTACGATCTGGGGCAGGAAGGCATCCTGCAATAATTTCTGGTAGGCGTTGTTCGATGCCGCGGCCAATTTTTCACCCTGATAAAGACCGAAATCCATCGATAACGGTACGCCGTCACCGCCATTGGGCGTATCGGCGAGTTCCTTTACCGAATTCAGTACGGGGAGCAGGCTGACGATATCCACGGTTTGCCGGACAGGAAGACTCTGGACCTTTTCCAGCGTTGCGGGCAGCTTCTGCTTTACCCTGGCAACATATTCCTTGTTGTTCGAATAACTGATGGCCCATGCAGCCACGGCGCCGGCGGTAATCAGTCCGGCGGCGGCAAACATACCCCATTGCAGCGCAGCCCGATCGCGTTCCCAGCGCAGATTGGTCCCGGCAAGCCCCGCTTCGGAGAAAATCACGTCCTTTACCAGTCTTGTCAGGAAAAAGCTTTTACCGCTTGGTTTATGCGGCGCGAGCAGCTTGCGGTCGAGCTGCAGGGCCCGGGCGAGGCCGCCCATGATCCGGTCGATCGGGTTGCCTTCCTGTGTCCCGCTCGTGAAATAGAAGCCGCGCAACAGGGGCTGCTGTTCGAAACGGGAAGGAGAAAATACCTGATTCAGGAAACTGCCGAGCACCTCTTTAAGACTGTGGAACTGCTGGAGGAACGTGTAAAGCAGCGCACGTTTCTGAATGTCCCTCTCCTGCTGCAACCGGTCGATGAGGCGATCGTTGAGACGCTGTTCGAGGGCCGCGAATTCGGTGTTGAAGCTGTCGAGCGCCGGGGAATTCTGTTTTTCGGCAAAGGGAAGTGTCGTTCCCCAAACCTGGGCCCGTTCCTCCTTGCCGTATTCACTGAAAAATTCCATGAAACCGGCAAGCAGATCGATTTTTGTGACGAGCACATAAAGAGGAAAACGGATGTTGAGTTCTTCGTGCAGTTCCTGGATGCGCTTGCGTATGGCGTTAGCCTGAGCTTCCCGCTGCGCCTGGGTCTGCTGGAGAAGATCCGCCACGCTGACCGTGACAATCACGCCATTGATGGGTCGGCGCGGACGGTATTTTTTCAGAAGTTGCAGGAAACCCGTCCAGGCTGCGCTATCGGCTTCATGGCTGCTTTCCTGAGTGGTATAGCGGCCGGCAGTATCGAGAAGTACAGCCTCATTGGTAAACCACCAGTCGCAATTGCGCGTTCCACCGATCCCGCGAATCATTTCCTGCCCAAAGCGTTCGGCAAATGGAAATTGCAGCCCCGAGTTCACGAGAGCAGTCGTTTTTCCCGATCCCGGGGGTCCGATAAAGATATACCAGGGAAGTTCGTAGACGTATTGCCGCCGGGTCAGCAAGGCAACCAGCGGATTTTTGGGTCGTCCGCCGATATCGGCCTGTTTCAGCACAGCTACGGCTTCTTCGAAACGCTTGCGCAACACTGCGACTTCTTCCGCACCTGCGCCCGGCTGGGCTGGAGGAGAAGGGTGGTGCAATAGCCCTTCCATGAGCCTGGCATTCAGTTTTTTTGCCTTGATGGCTCCCCAGACAAGCTTCCCGGCATAAAAAATGAATACTGATGCGATCAGGATCAGCCGTACCGTATCGGATTCAAGCGGACGATGGTCTGCGATTGCGATTAACGGCCCGATGAACCAGATCAGCAGGGCAATGGCTATCAGACCGAGGAATACCATCGTCCAGCGGTTGAAGACGAATTTGAAAATACCTTTCATCGGTTATCTTTCATAAGGCATCTTTCATAGGCCGCTGAATGAGCTCTTCGAGTACCTTGCGGGCAAGACAGCGGCACCGGTCTCGAGGTGGTTGCGGCAGGCCGCG
>DASVYI010000239.1:0-4504 GCA_036392275.1 Nitrosospira sp.
CGCATTGGTCGGGGCGGTATGATGGTAAGTCCGGGTGGTCCCCCAATATCCAAGCAGCAGGTTCAAATCCATGAACCAGCTTTGTACTTTTCCTTTACGGTTCTTGACCAGTTCCACCACGCGTTCGGAAAAACTGACCGGCGACAAACCAGGCGGGCACGACAGGCATTTCTGGCTGCCAGAGTAGATGGCGTCGATCTTCCATTCATCCACTTTGACCGGGGATCCGCCCAGCGAGGTGACGGTATCCACAATGGTGAGGCAGTTATGACGTTGGGCAATTTCACAGAGGGTTTTCGCATCCGATAGCGCTCCGGTCGATGTCTCGGCATGGACAAAGGCGACGACCTTCGCATCGGGATTCTGTTTCAATGCATCCTCGACTTTCTGCGGATCGACCGGCGCGCCCCATTTATCTTCCACCACCACGGCCGTACCTCCGCACCGCTGCACGTTTTCGATCATGCGCCCGCCGAACACGCCATTGCGGCACACAATCACTTTGTCTCCGGGGTTGACCATATTGACGAAACACATTTCCATTCCCACCGAACCTGGGCCGGAAACCGGAAAAGTCAACAGATTGGATGTTTGAAAGACATAGCGCAGCAGGCTTTTCAGTTCCTCCATCATGTCAGTGAACACCGGGTCGAGATGACCCAGAGTCGGACGGGCCATGGCGGCCAGCACGCGCGGATGGGTATCGGATGGGCCCGGCCCCATCAGGGTCCGTTGCGGCGGGTAAAATGTGCCAATCTTCCTGGCGGGGTAGAAATTTTTGCTGGTCATGGATGATCCTGAGTAATGTAATGGAATGGGTCAATCGAAGAAGATGGGGTCGATTTTATCAAGCAAGCACAGTTTTTACCATCAAAGCCATGAA
Source organism: Nitrosospira sp. (assembly GCA_036392275.1). Taxonomy (GTDB): domain Bacteria; phylum Pseudomonadota; class Gammaproteobacteria; order Burkholderiales; family Nitrosomonadaceae; genus Nitrosospira. The sequence continues at coordinate 884 of DASVYI010000239.1, forward strand.
GAGCTTGCGGATGAGGTTGAAGCGCTGCGCAATTATAATTATCGCACGAGCAGCATGGGCTTGATGGAAAGGCTCTGGGCAATTTTTTCCGCCGCCTGCCTGGCTACTGTCTGATCAGGATACGGACCGGCGTGGACCTTGAACAGACCGTCCTTTGCGACGATGCCGAGGTTATTGAACAAGGCGGGAAACCCTGCGCGCATACGGGCGAGAAAATTGTCGGCATTGTCATAAGCGCTGAATGCGCCCAGTTGCAGGTAAATCCCGCTTGTATCGGCGGCAGCGGGCGCATCCGCGGCGCTGGAGACCGACGCACCCGCGATCGTCGCAGAAGCAACCGGTGCGGAGACGACTTCAAACAGATCCGGTTTGGCCGCCGTGTTTTGCGGTTCCGCGGAAGACGCCGCCGCAACCTGCACAGCGGAAGCCGAGCCCGGAAGAATGCTTTCCACTTCCACCCAAGCGCTGCCGCCGTCCAGTACATCGAGCTTGTAAGCCGCGGTATACGAAAGATCGATCAGGCGATCCGAGAGGAAAGGCCCGCGATCATTTACGCGCAATATGACGGATTTGCCATTTGCCATGTTGGTGACACGAACGTAGCTGGGCAGCGGCAGGGTAGTGTGCGCCGCGGTCATTCCATACATGTCATAAACCTCCCCGGAGGCGGTTTTCTGACCATGATAGCGGCGGCCGTACCAGGAAGCCACTCCACGTTCCCTGTAGGATTCATGGCTGGTCTTCGGCGTATAGGATTTGCCCAGCGCGACGTATGGGCGCATGTTGGCGGCACGTAGTGGTTCGTCGCGAGGAATGGCGTCCGGAATGGAATACAGGTCGGCCGGAGGATTATCTCCGGGACCGTCGTCCAGGTAGTAACCGCCCCCGCCCCCCCTCCGGATCATGCTGCCGGATGGCGTCGATGCCGCGGTGGGCGCCTTCCCCGTCGCGTTCCACTTTGGCGTGCTGCCGCACCCTGCAACGAACGCGGCTAAAGCGATCGCAGCAACCCGGATGCCGGCCGGGGCGATCGAATACAGGCGATTCGGCATGCTATGGCATATCATGACGTCAAAATCATTATTATCCTAAATCCGCCCTGTAGCGAACTCACCAAAAAAGGTGAACGTCGAGTATCGCAAAAAGTCTTTGTGGATCATAACAGTAAACTGAAAAACGAGCGGTCAACTGCCGGATTCAGGATTATGGCATTTTCCCGGATTTTCTCATGTTTTCACCAGCTTGGGGTGCGTCTGGATGCTCATTAAAATACCGAATCCCAGCAACATTGTCACCATCGATGTCCCGCCATAGCTGATAAGCGGCAGCGGTACCCCAACCACGGGCAGGATACCGATCACCATGCCCATGTTGACGAAAATATAGGTAAAAAACGTCAGGGTGATCGAGCCGGCGATCAGGCGTGTAAACTGAGTCGATGCGTTCGCGGCGATGACCATTCCCCGGACTATTACGGCCAGATACAACAGCAACAATAACGAATTTCCGATCAATCCGAATTCTTCCGAAAATACCGCGAAGATGAAATCGGTACTTTTCTCGGGAAGGAAATCGAGGTGTGTCTGGGTTCCATGCTGCCAGCCCTTGCCGAGAACACCTCCCGATCCGATCGCGATGGTCGACTGGATGGTGTGATATCCGGCGCCCAGCGCATCCTGCGTCGGGTCAAGCAGCGTCATGACACGCCGGCGCTGGTAATCGTGCATCATGGACCACAGCAACGGCAGGCTTCCGGCCCCCGCGGCGAATAGTGTGGCGATGATGCGCCATGACAAGCCGGTGAGGAACAGAACGTAAAACCCGCTGGCCGCGATCAATAAGGCGGTACCCAGGTCCGGCTGCCGCAGGATCATGACGACCGGCAGCAGGAGCAGCAGGGCCGCAACCGCGTAATCCCTCAACCGCAGGGCGGCCTCATGCTTGTCGAAATACCAGGCCAGCATCAAGGGGACGGCAATTTTCATCAGTTCCGAAGGCTGGATGCGCGTTACTCCAACGTTCAGCCAGCGCCGCGCTCCATTGTTGATTTCACCGAACAGCATCACGCCAAGCAGTAAAATCAGGCCGGTTGCGTAGATCGGCAGGGCAATGCGCATGATGTGCTGGAGTGGAATATTGGCGACCAGCCACATGATGCCCAGCGCAACCAGCATATTGGTCGCCTGGTTGGTCACGCGGGCAAGGCTCGCGTCGGTCGCGCTATACAGCGTGACCAGACCGGTCAGCATCAGCAACAAGATTCCGGTCAGCAGCAAACCATCTACGTATCGCGTAAGGTAGTGCCACAAACGCAGAAACCTAATCATGCGCCTCCGGTTCTGCCGTCATTTCCTCTTCGTCGTCTCCACTTTGGTTTATCGCTTTTACCGCGGATTCTTCAGGCAGTTTACCAAGAAGGAAATAGTCCATCACGAGGCGGGCGATGGGAGCGGCGGCGGAGCCGCCATGACCGCCATTTTCCACAAGCACCGATAGCGCGATTTTTGGATTTTCAGCCGGGGCATAAGCAACGAACAAAGCATGATCGCGATGGCGCTCCTGAATCTTGTTCTCGATGTACTTTTCGCCCTGCTTCATGCCAACCACTTGCGAAGTGCCCGTCTTGCCGGCAAAAGTATAGGCGGCGCCGGCACCTGCGGCAGCGGCGGTACCGCCCGGCCGGGTTACGTCGATGAGCGCATTCCGCACCGTGGCGAGATTGGCGGCATTGAGATCGAGCGTGTACAACGGCTGTGTGGCGATCTCCCGCAGCACCTCGTTGTTGTTGTCCAGAACCTTCTTGACCAGATGCGGACGATAGGCGGTCCCGTTTCCAGCCAGTATCGCGGTAGCGAAAGCCAGTTGCAACGGTGTCGCCAGGTTATAGCCTTGACCTATTCCGACAGAAATGGTGTCACCCGCGTACCACTTCTGCTTGTGCCGTTTCATTTTCCATTCCTGCGACGGCAGCAGACCGGCGACTTCGCCCTCGATATCGATTCCGGTTTTCTTTCCCAGGCCGAACTGACTCACGAAATTGAAGATGTTGTCTATGCCGAGGTCGTTGGCAAGCCCGTAATAGTAGGTATCGCACGACACCACGAGCGACTTGTGCAGGTCCACGATGCCGTGCCCGCCTGCCTTCCAGTCGCGGAAGCGATGGGAGCTGCCGGGAAGGCTGAAGTATCCGGAATCGTTGATGGCTTGCTGGGGCCAGCGTTTTCTCAGTTCCAGGCCAGCCAGCGCCATGAAGGGCTTGAACGTGGAGCCCGGCGGATACATGCCGCGCAGTGCGCGATTGTTGAGCGGTCTGTCGATCGAATTATTCAGCAGATCCCAGTTTTCCGCATCGATGCCATCGACAAAAAGGTTGGGGTCGAAACCCGGTTTGCTGACAAACGCCAGCACGTCTCCGGAAGAGGGCTCGATCGCTACCAGCGCACCGCGCCGCTCCCCAAACGCCTTTTCCGCGACCTCCTGCAACCTGGCGTCGAGAGACAGCATCAGGTTATTGCCGGAGATCGGCGGGGTACGGGATATCACTCTTATTACCCGGCCTGCGGCATCGGTTTCCATTTCCTCGAAGCCGGTTATACCGTGCAGCTCTTTCTCGTAACTTTG
>DASVYI010000240.1:0-3464 GCA_036392275.1 Nitrosospira sp.
TTACGCTTGCAGCCATTTGTCGAGTTGCGGACGCAATTCCTGAAACGGACGATAACCTCTGGTCAAAAAACGGTAACCCGCTCCATCCCCCATTATCACGGCCGGGAAGCCTTGTACGCCCAACTGACGCGCTTTTTGAAAATGGCCCAGAGTCAGCTTTTTTGTCGTTTCGGATTCAAAAACTTGCGAGAAACGCCGCGCGTCCAATCCCGCGCTGATGGCTAACTGCATCAGCACAACCGGGTGCGTCACATTCTGCTGCTCGACATAAAACGCGGATTGTACCACCTTGAAAAATGGAAAAACCGCTTCGGGGCTGATCGTGGAAACCGCAACCACGCCACGGCTTGCCGGTTCGGTGTCATAGATGAATCCTTCCGGCATTGCGCCTTCGAACCGGAATGGCTGCCCCGTCATGCGTTGCACAGTATGCCAATGGCGGAGAATTTCCTCGCGTTGCGCCGAAGGCATCGGGTATCTCGTTCCCGGCCGCAAACCGCCCAGCAATAACTCTACTTTCAGGCGAGCGCCATACTCACGCCGAATCGCCTCGATCACCGGGGAGAAGCCCCAACACCATGAGCACATGGGATCAGCGACGTACCAGAGGGTCTTTTCATTCATGCCGCGCCTCTTCCGTTCGTGGGTCCGAGCGCTGGAGAAAGCATCGCTCTGTTGCCCAGCGCGGAAGATCCGCCGTAATCCGAACGACGGTATGCCAGAGAAGTGTAACCTTGCCGTGAAGGGGCGGCAAGGCGCAGCAACCCCAAAGTCCGAATTAGGCGGCAGCGCGCGACGCTTTCCTGCGCTCGTGTTCCTGCAGGAAACGCTTGCGTATGCGAATAGTTTTTGGCGTGATCTCTACCAGCTCATCATCCGCGATGAACTCGATGGCGGACTCCAGTGTGAGCTGAATCGGCGGGGTCAGTGTCACGGCTTCATCAGTTCCCGATGCCCGGATATTGGTGAGCTGTTTGCCCTTGATAGGGTTGACCACCAGATCGTTATCACGGCTGTGAATGCCGATCACCATTCCTTCATATAAACGATCCCCCGGGCTGACGAACATGCGTCCGCGCTCCTGCAATTTCCAGAGCGCGTAGGCCACCGCCTCGCCCTGCTCGGCAGAAATGAGCACACCGTTGCGGCGCGCAGCAATTTCCGGCCGCATGGGCGCGTAATCGTCGAATACATGGCTCATGAGACCCGTTCCGCGCGTCATGGTCATGAATTCGGACTGGAAGCCGATCAAACCCCTTGCGGGTATGCGGTAATCCAGCCTGACCCGGCCGCGCGCGTCGGAAACCATGTCCTGCAAGTCGCCCCGGCGTACGCCTAGCGCCTCCATCACGGCGCCCTGATGCCCCTCTTCCACATCCACGGTCAGCATCTCGAATGGCTCGCACTTTACGCCGTCAATTTCCCGGATCACCACATGAGGACGGGATACCGCAAGTTCATATCCTTCGCGCCGCATGCTTTCAAGCAGAATGGTGAGATGCAATTCACCCCTTCCGGAAACGAGGAATGAATCGGTGTCGCCGGTTTCCTCCAGCTTCATCGCGACATTGGTAAGCAACTCTTTTTCGAGGCGCTCGCGCAGTTGACGGCTGGTCACGAATTTTCCTTCCTTCCCCGCGAACGGGGATGTGTTCACCTGAAAATTCATCGTCAGCGTGGGCTCATCCACGGCAGGCATGGGTAGAGCCTCCGGCCGATCGATATCAGCCAGTGTCGCGCCGATGCAAAGCTCTTCCACGCCATTGATCAGTACGATATCTCCCGCCACCGCTTCATCCATCTGCACGCGCTCGATGCCGCGAAAACCCAGTACCTGATTGACCCTGGCTTTCTTCGGCACATTCGTACCCGCCATTACCATCACATCCTGGCCGGGCTTGAGCCTGCCGCGGCTGATCCTTCCGATACCGATCCGTCCGACGAAACTGGAATAATCCAGAGCGCTGATCTGGAGTTGCAACGGCTCTCCGGCATTACCCGACGGTGCATGAACGTGCCTGAGTATGATGTCGAACAGCGGGCGCATATCGGTACCCGTTTGTTTCAAGTCCAGCACGGCGTAGCCATTGAGTCCCGAGGCATATACTACGGGGAAATCCAGCTGCTCCTCGTTTGCACCCAGCTTGTCGAACAGATCGAAGGTATGGTTCACGACCCAGTCGGGACGCGCGCCGGGGCGGTCAATCTTGTTGACCACCACAATGGGGCGCAACCCCAGCGCCAGCGCCTTTTTCGTGACAAAGCGCGTTTGCGGCATCGGCCCTTCCACCGCATCGACGAGCAATAGGACACCATCCACCATCGACAGCACGCGCTCTACCTCACCGCCAAAATCGGCGTGACCGGGCGTGTCGACAATGTTGATGTGCACGCCTGCATAATCGACAGCACAGTTCTTGGCGAGTATGGTGATGCCGCGCTCACGCTCGATGTCATTGGAATCCATCACGCGCTCGGCAATATGCTGGTGCGCGGCAAACGAACCGGCCTGATGCAGCAGCTTGTCAACCAGAGTCGTCTTGCCGTGGTCGACGTGGGCGATGATTGCGATATTGCGTATGGGGCGTGACATGGATACCTCGATAAGGCTATGGCGGAAACCGGCTTTACAATCGGTGATCGGTGCAAAAAGCCCGGAATTATATCAGAACCGTATCGGAACGATATCGGATATCGGAACGAAAGCGGATGAGACACCGAACCCGGATATAAGTTTGGCGGCCAGGTTAAATAAAACAGGGGAGCGGTCAAAACCGTTACGCTCGCTATTATTATTGGGGGTTATTGTTACGAGCGTGTTGCCTACAGCCGCTACAGCGTGCTATTTGCATGCCATTTCCGGACCACGGCGTTTCCGCAGGACGCCGCATTTCCAGTACCGGCTCATGAGCACGGCCTCCCTGCCGGTGAACACCCGTGCGGAACAGCGGGAAGTTCACCGGGCTGGCCATCCCCAGGGCAGGAGTAGGGGAATCCAGCTGGCGCGAACCAAAGCTTACTTGGCCGCCTTGCCTTCGTGTCTCACCACACTGGGACCGGTAACGGTAGCATCCTTGCGGAGCTGTTGCATATCCACGCTATGGGAGTTGATGCCTTCCACCTTTGTCAGATCATCCGTAGACCTGAAAGCGCCGGCTTTTGAGCGGTAATCGATGATTGCCTTTGCCTTGGTTGCGGTGATTCCCTTGAGGGTTTGAAGTTCTTCCTGCGTGGCTGTATTGATGTTGACCGCTGCGCAGGCAGCGCCAGTCACCAGAAACCCGGCAATTGCCATTAAAAGTTTTCTCATGTTTTCTTCCTCCTCCTGATTAAAAAAAGGCAGACAACTACAAATTGCGGCAAAAACGCTGCACCAGTTATCCAAGCCAGGCGCTAGCAGCCTGTCGGACTCAAAGGAAATCGGCTGCAAAAGCGTCTGGCCGGTCCATATTTCGCCGCTTTTT